>PBCE01000022.1 GCA_002716845.1 Flavobacteriaceae bacterium
ATGATGGAGGTAGCTCGTAAAGGGATTTTCAACCCTTCGGCCTTTAATTTTGAAGAAATCATCTACATTTTCATGGCAGTGATGATGACCGATGTATTGCTTTTGGATTTTTTCAACACCCTTGGAATGCCTACCTCTACAACAGTATCTATCGTTTTTGAATTGTTGGGAGCTGCTGTGGTCATGTCACTAATTAAAATATTTTCGGATTCAGGTAATCTGTTGGACTTATCTGCCTATATCAATACGGATAAGGCGACTCAAATCATTTTAGGTATTCTACTGTCTGTTTTTATTGCTTTTACCATTGGAGCTATTGTACAATGGATATCTAGGGCTTTACTTACACATGACTTTCTCAACAAGTCAAAGTTAATTAACTCCTTATTTGGGGGAATTTCACTGGCCGCCATCAGCAATTTTATATTGATAAAAGGTATAAAAGGAACATCTTATGCGTCGCTTGAATACGACTTTCTTAACGGGCAAACTATCAATACCTTCTTGGAGTCTAATACCTTTTTGGTCAATCTTTCCAGCCTTTTTTTCTGGTATTTATTTTCCTTTCTCTTGATGAAAGTGTTTAAGACAGACATCTACAAAGTTATTATAGGAGTAGGTACTTTTGCATTGGCATTGGCTTTTGCAGGGAACGACTTGGTCAATTTTATTGGGGTTCCCGTGGCAGCCTACCAGTCCTATGAAGCTTGGGTAGCATCGGGAATGGCGGCCAATGAGTTCAGCATGAGTGTACTTTCCAATAAAGTAACCACACCAACGCTTTTTCTTTTGGCCTCTGGTTTGATCATGGTATTAACCCTTTGGTTTTCATCCAAGGCCAAAAAAGTCGTCAAAACTTCTTTGGATTTATCCGATCAAAATCACATCAAAGAAAGGTTTAAACCCAATTTTTTATCTCGGTTGTTAGTCCGATTTTTTATAGGATTAAATCAATATTTCTCCCATTTATTTCCCGCATCTATTTCCCATAAAATTAGTGGCTCCTTTGAATCTGGTAAAGATCAATCTAAAGTAAAAGATACTAATGCCCCATCTTTTGACACGCTAAGAGCTTCTATTAATTTGATGGTTGCCGCGATTCTTATTTCCATTGCCACTTCCCTGAAACTACCTTTATCTACCACCTATGTCACTTTTATGGTTACTATGGGTACTTCACTTGCCGACCGTGCTTGGGGTACCGAAAGTGCTGTATACAGGGTAGCGGGTGTTATAAATGTTATCGGCGGTTGGTTCTTCACGGCGCTGAGTGCTTTTTTGGTATGTGGCGGGATTGTTTATCTCATTCATTTGGGAGGATTCACTGCCATTGTGATTATTATGAGTGTGATTATAGTGTTGATTTTTAGAAATTTTATCAATCACCGAAATGAATCCAAAAATTCAGAAGGCCAAAGGAAGCTGATTGTTTCTAATGTCGATACTTATACTGGGGTATTAGACGAGAGCTCCAGAAATATAAGTATGGTAATTGGTGAAACCTATGAGGTTTATGGCCAGGTAATCAAAGGATTGACACGCAATGATTTAAAAACACTGTCTATTGCAAAAAATAATACTGAGGAGCTTTTGACCGAGGTAAATGATCTTAAAAACGGAATATATTATTTCTTAAAAGGATTGAGAGAGGCCAGTTTGCCCGCCAGTAGATTTTACATATCTCTGTTAGGGGTCATGACGGACCTAATTGAAGACCTGATCTATATTTCTCATTTGAGCTATCAATATATAAATAACCGACACAAACCCTTAAACACGGAACAGATCGAAGATCTAAATGAAATTTTTGATTCCTTGTCCTCTGTTTTTAAGGAAGGGATTGAGGCTTTTAATTTACAGTTTAACATCAAAGAGTTTAACGATGTACTGGTTCAAAAGCAACACAACTTTGATTTGTTAAATGAAAAAATTGATAATCAAATTTTGCGAACAGATATCTCAACGAGCCCAAAGAATACAGCGCTCTATTTTAATATATTGATAAGAACAAAAGACCTAATTGTTCACAAATTTGAGTTGGTGGAAGCGTTTTACAAGATCAATAAAAAATTAGAATCTTGATGGAGCTTGTTTGGGGTATTTTAGGACTTAATTCAACTTGGCAATTACTTTTCCATCACTACGCCATTCCAATACATTAACTATTTTGTTATTGTCGTAGATTACTTCTATCAGGTCATTGTCTTTCCAAAAAAACCATTGACCATTTTTCATACCCATTTCATAAGTTCCCATAGATAATTTGTTTCCCGATAGATCATAGCTGGTCCAATTACCGTGAAGTTTTTTATTTTTTATATAGCCTTTTTGGGCGATACTACCGTCTTGGTGGAAATAGGTAGCTTTAGTTAATTTACCTTCTTTTTCTAAGGTTGGATCAATGCTTTGCTGCGCTCCCACTGTGAGTGTAAAAACCAACAATAAATAGACTATATTTTTCATAATTTCAAACTTAATAATAAAGCTAATTTATAAATAGTTTACGTAAAATAAACATTAAATTAACATTTAATTTACATTACACATATAAGCTATTGAAAGACAGTGATATATATAAAAAAAGCTTATTTAATTTTAAATAAGCGTTTTTAGAGGGGAAATAGGATTAAGATCCGCACATCAGACAGTCGTCATCTTCACTTTTTTTAGACTGTTCTAACATTTTTTTTAGCTCTGCTGGGGATAGGAGTTCTACCGCAGCGGCAGGATCGGTTTGAGGATCCATAGCAGCAGTGACTGCAGCAGCTGTTTCTGGAACTTTCGCAGCGGCGACAGCCTGTTTTGTTTTATCGGATACAGATTTCTTGGTCTTCTCGTTGTCCAAGGTAAATTTAATGGCATCCACTGCCGATTTTGTCCTCAGATAGTACATTCCCGTCTTTAGTCCAGATTTCCAACCATAAAAATGCATGGAGGTCAATTTTGCCATAGTAGCTCCTTCCATAAACAAGTTCAGGGATTGTGACTGGTCGATGAAATATCCTCTGTGACGTGACATGTCAATGATGTCTTTCATACTCATCTCCCAAACGGTTTTGTAGAGTTCTTTGATGTCCTCTGGGATGCCCTTAATTTTTTGGATAGAGCCATTGGCTTTCATTAATTCCTGTTTCATATCTTCATTCCACAAGCCCTGGTTTACAAGGTCTTCCAAGAGGTGTTTGTTGACGACAATAAACTCCCCTGACAACACCCTTCGAGTGTATATATTTGAGGTGTAGGGCTCAAAACATTCGTTATTTCCGAGTATTTGAGAGGTGGATGCTGTGGGCATGGGTGCTACCAGTAGGGAGTTTCTTACGCCGTGTTTTTTTAAGTCCTTACGCAAAGCGGGCCAATCCCATCTGCCGCTGAGTTCCTCATCTTTAATGCCCCAAAGATTGTATTGAAATTCACCTTTTGAAATGGGAGATCCTTTATAGGTTTTATAGGCACCGTCTTTTTCGGCCTCTTCAACCGATGCGGTTACTGCGGCAAAATATAAAGTTTCAAAAATCTCTTGATTAAGGGTTTTGGCTTCTTCGCAAGTGAAAGGCAGTCGCAATTGAATAAAAGTATCTGCCAAGCCCTGAACCCCTAAACCGACTGGACGATGCCTCATATTGGAGTTTTCAGCTTCCTTAACCGGATAATAGTTACGGTCTATGACGCGGTTTAGATTTTTTGTTACCCGCTTGGTTACATCAAAAAGTTTTTGGTGGTTGAATTTACCACCCTCGACGAACATAGGCAGTGCAATGGAGGCCAGATTACACACTGCGATTTCTTCTTCGGATGTATACTCTAAAATTTCAGTACAGAGGTTAGAGGAGCGAATGGTTCCTAGGTTTTTCTGGTTTGACTTTCTGTTAGCAGCGTCCTTATAGAGCATATAGGGGGTACCTGTTTCTATTTGAGATTCCAATATTTTATCCCAAAGTTCTCTGGCTTGGATTGTTTTTCTTCCCTTACCTTCTTTTTCGTATTGGGTGTATAGTTTTTCAAATTCTTCACCATGACAATCGTACAGGCCTGGACACTCATTGGGACACATTAACGTCCAGTCAGCATTTTGCTCCACCCTTTTCATGAATAAATCAGATATCCACATGGCATAAAACAAATCTCGGGCGCGCATTTCTTCTTTACCGTGGTTTTTCTTCAGTTCCAGGAAATCGAAGATATCGGCATGCCAAGGCTCTACATAAATGGCAAAAGATCCTTTTCTTTTTCCTCCACCTTGATCTACATACCTGGCCGTATCATTAAAAACTCTGAGCATGGGAACGATACCATTTGATGTTCCGTTTGTTCCTGCAATATACGAGCCTGTGGCTCTGATATTGTGTATGGAAAGACCGATTCCACCCGCAGATTGGGAGATCTTGGCAGTCTGTTTTAGGGTGTCATAAATCCCGTCAATACTGTCGTCTTTCATGGTCAACAAAAAGCAGGAAGACATCTGGGGTTTAGGGGTTCCAGAGTTGAATAGGGTAGGAGTAGCATGGGTAAAATAACGCTTGGACATCAATTCATAAGTTTCGAACGCGGCGTCCAAATCGGTGAGGTGAATCCCTATCGATACGCGCATCAACATGTGTTGTGGGCGTTCTACTATTTGACCATTTAATTTTAACAAATAAGAACGTTCCAGTGTTTTAAAACCAAAAAAATCGTATCCGAAATCACGATTATAGATAATGCTGGAGTCAATTTTGTCTGCATTTTTTTCGATAATAGCATATACTTCGTCAGACAGCAATGGCGCCTTTTTCCCTGTTCTTGGATTTACATATCCATAGAGGTCTTTCATCGTAGCCGAGAAGGATTTTTTGGTGTTTTTGTGTAAATTGGATACGGAAATTCTGGCGGCCAGTTTGGCGTAATCGGGGTGTGTGGTAGTCATTGTAGCGGCAATCTCAGCAGCAAGATTATCCAGTTCAGAGGTAGTTACACCATCATAAAGCCCTTCGATTACCCGCATGGCAACACGAACGGGGTCAACCAGTGGGTTTAAAGCATAGTTGAGTTTTCTGATTCGAGCCGTTATCTTATCAAACATTATCGGCTCTTTGCGCCCATCTCTTTTTACTACAAACATAGATCTCTATTTTTTAAACATAAAATTACGATAGGCCACATAGGATCTATCACAATTGATTATTGCGGGTTTGGGGCGAATAATCTACAGACTAAAAGTCTGCATCGGTGGTAAACTCAGTTTCTTCTTTTTCGTTGTTGAGTACTCCTGCTTTTTGATATTCAGAAACACGCTTTTCAAAAAAGTTCGTTTTACCTTGAAGCGAAATCATGTCCATGAAGTCAAATGGGTTGGTCACATTATATTTTTTTCCACAGCCCAATTCAACAAGTAAACGATCTGTTACGAATTCCAGGTATTGCGTCATCAGTTTTGCATTCATTCCTATTAGACTTACAGGTAGGGACTCTGTTACAAATTCGCGCTCGATTCTCAATGCATCGGTGATGATTTCTTCAATTCTTTCTTTTGGCACTTTGTTGACCAAGTGATTGTTGTGGAGGTGAACTGCGAAGTCACAGTGAACTCCTTCATCTCTGGAAATCAACTCGTTGGAAAATGTAAGCCCTGGCATCAAGCCTCTTTTTTTGAGCCAGTAGATGGAACAAAATGCTCCAGAAAAGAAAATTCCTTCTACAGCAGCAAAAGCGATGAGTCGCTCCGCGAAAGAATCTGAGTCTATCCAGCGTAGTGCCCAGTCTGCTTTCTTTTTAATGGCAGGAAAAATCTCAATCGCTTTAAATAATTTATTTTTTTCGGCCTCATCTTTGACATAAGTATCAATCAAAAGAGAGTAGGTTTCAGAATGGATATTTTCCATCATAATTTGGAAACCGTAAAAAAATTTGGCCTCGGAGTATTGAACTTCATTAACAAAATTTTCAGCTAAATTTTCATTTACAATACCATCGGAGGCAGCAAAGAATGCAAGAATGTGTTTAATAAAATATTTTTCATCGTCGGACAGCTTGTTGTTCCAGTCGTTTAAATCTTGATGAAGATCAATTTCTTCTGCGGTCCAGAAACTCGCCTCCATTTTTTTGTACCATTCCCAAATATCGTGGTGTTGAATGGGAAAAATTACAAATCTATTTTCGTTTTCTTGAAGGATTGGTTCTAAGGCTGCCATATTATAATTTTGTTAAGTTTTGTAAAAAAAGTTGAACACAAAGATTCTAAAATGTTATCAAAAATAAAAGACTTACTTTTCCACAAACAGGTCGAGTTTTTAACAAATTTTATTTTTAAGCAGGGGATAATTAATTAGAGCCCGTTTTTAAAGCACTGTAATTCAGCAATATAAAAAGTTATAAATTTGGCTACCCTTGCAAAGACTGACGTTTAGCGATTAATTTCTTTGGCCGCTGATTCTAATTTTGAATACCATTCTTTTCCAAATTTTTTTACCAATGCTTCTTTTACAAATTGGTATACAGGAATCTTTAAACTCTCCCCAAGAACACACGCATCATTACAAATTTTCCACTGGTGGTAGTTGACTGCTTTAAACTCAGAATATTCTTTAACTCTTATGGGGTATAGATGACAAGATATGGGTTTTTTCATATCTATTTTTTTTGCTTTGTAAGCATTTTCGATACCACATTGTGTGCTTCCATTGGGGCCAAAAAGAGCATAAGCACATTCTTTACCATTCACCAGTGGGGTTTCGAATTCCCCATTTTTTTGGTCGATAAACTTACCTTGTTTTTCAATGGCCGCTCTACCTTCATCGTTTAAAAAGGTGTCAATGGCCGCGTAGTTTTTTTCCAAGAATTCAGTCTCATCAACATTCAGTGGGGCTCCAGCGACGCCTTCCACACAACAGGCTCCTTTACATGCACTTAGATTGCAAACAAAATCCTTGGTAATAATATCTTCTGAAACTAATGTGTCGTCAATTTGGAACATACTTTAAGAGAATTATTAATCAGATTTATTTTTTGCTAATTTAGAACATTCTTAAAATAAAATACCTAATGGATCCCTAGTCTAAACATACTCCAAATGGATTTAAAAGAAATATTAATGGCAAGTATAGTACTTTTTGGTGTTATAAATATTATTGGTAGTATTCCAATTATTGTTGCACTCAGAGAAAAAGTAGGGTACATTCTTTACGAAAAAACTGTTTTGGTAGCCGTACTGATAATGCTACCTTTTCTGTTTTTTTAGGAGAGCAGATATTGCACCTTGTAGGGATAGATGTCAATTCTTTTGCCGTAGTCGGTTCTTTTGTGATTTTCTTTTTGGTGTTAGAAATGATCTTGGGAATTTCCTTGTTTAAAGTGGACGCTACAGAGGGGGCTTCCAAGGTGCTGCTTACTTTTCTATTTATTGTAGGCGCTTGTATCATGAAGCCTTTACTGTCTTTGCGTGCAGAGTAAGATTTGATAAACATTATTGTGGCCATCTTGTTTTATTTGATCATTGTCTATTCAATTCTCAAGTTCTCTTTTAGCTTTGAAAAGCTATTGGGAAAGCAAGGCACAGATATTATAAGGAAAGTATTTGGGATTGTGTTATTGTCCATTGCGGTAAAACTTTCTGCCTCCAATGGTTTAAAAATAGTGGGTTAATCGGGAAAAACTTAAACCGAATTTTACTAATTTTACTATATGAGAAAATGGATCTTGATTTTAATGGTATTGTCCATGGGCATGCTTGTTTTTAATGCATTACAAGTAAACTGGGAAATGCCCTTATCCGGCGATAGCTCTGTTGCCGTAATTGGAATAATGGCGGCACTTTGCGCCATTTTACTTTTACTACTCTTGTTACTTTCCAAGAAAGTTTCTAAAAAAATAAACCGCTGATTTAGTTTTTTAAACTATCCAACAATTTTTTGGCGCGCTCTACAAATATATCGTCTTGATTTCTGATTTCGTTAAAAACATTTTCACCAAAGAGTTGAAGGCCTAAATAGGACTTGACCGCCTTTAAAGTTTCTGCTTCGCTTATTTCAATTTCAACCTCTTTTTCAATACAATAACTGACGAAAAGTTTGTGCCACGGGAGCATTTCGGTATATTGATCTGCCATCAATTCCTCTTTTTTTAACTCATTGAATCCTCTTCTATTTTTATCCAATTGTTTGAAAATAAAATTATTCATTAAGTTGGAATTCAGAATAAAAGTTTTCCATTTCTCCGTTTCTGTATTAGTATCTGTGATGTAATGATCGGGGGTAATTCCACCGCCTCCATAAACCGTTCTTCCCCCAGGCGTTTTAAACGCTAAACTATCGGAAACGGGAATTTTGTTTGCATCGGCCATTTCCCCGTTATGATAGCGATTCCCAATGTCCTCGAAGTAGGCATCTCGGTCACCGTTGTAAGGTTTTTGAATGGACCGACCGGTAGGCGTAAAATATTTTGATGTGGTGAGGCGGACAGCATCGCCATTACCTAATGGCATTTGTTGTTGTACCAATCCCTTTCCGAAAGTCCTTCTGCCAATGACCCACCCCCTGTCGTTGTCTTGAATGGCTCCCGCTACGATTTCACTTGCCGAGGCCGATTGCTCATTCACCAAGATCACCAGTTTCCCCTCTTGAAAAAAGCCATCACCTTTTGCCAATGATTTTTCTTCTTCCCCCACATTGCTTTGAGTGATCACTATGGTTTGGTCTTTTTTCAAAAAAGCATTAGAAATTTTTTTAGCGGGAAATAAATACCCTCCGGGGTTGTTCCTCAGGTCCAATATCAATTGCTCAATTCCGTCGGATAGTAGTTTTTCCATAGCGGCTTTAAACTCTTGATAGGTCGTTTGGGAAAAGCGATTAATTTTCAAATAGCCGGTATTTTGATCCACTAAATAACGGGCCTCAATACTGGGTAAAGGAACCACGCCACGTTTCATTTCCACTTGTATTATTCGATCTTCTGATCTGCGATACAAGGTCAAATTGACAGGAGTTCCTTGTCTGCCTTTGAGGGTTTTCATTATTTTTTCGCTGGAGTAGTTTTTTTGAAATAATGTGTCTTCATTGGCGATCAATATTCGGTCTCCGGGAAGTAGCCCATTTGCTTCACTGGGACCTCCTTCCAATACCCTGATGATGGCTACACTATCATTGTGCATAAAAAAACTGACCCCAATACCATAGAAATTACCTTGCATATTTTCTGCAATACTTTGTTTTTCCCTAGCGGGGATATAAACGGAATGAGGGTCCAAACGGTTTACGATGTCTTCGATTACTTTCCCGACAAGGCTGTCGGTGTTGATACGTTCTACATAGTCGTTTTCAATATAATTCATCAAAAGATTCAACCTTTTGATAGAGGAGGTACCATTTTGACTTGGCATCAAGGTTTGTTTTTCGCTCCCCAGAAGATATCCGATGCAGATGGAAAGGAAAACGATGGTAAAAAGCACTATTTTTTTTTTCATAGATAAACAACAAATTTTGTATGCTTTACCCTAAGGGCATTTGGGTTAGATCAACTCCAGCTTTTTCTAAAAATTCCAAACCAGAAGTGTCTTTGTAGGCTTTGGAATACACCACTCTTTTAATTCCAGATTGATGGATTAATTTACTGCATTCTCTGCAAGGAGAAAGCGTAATGTATAAGGTGGCGCCAGTGCAAGATTGGGTAGAGGCTGCGACTTTTAAAATGGCATTGGCTTCTGCGTGAAGAACATACCATTTGGTATAGTTTTCCTCATCTTCGCAGGGATTTTCAAATCCAGAGGGTGTTCCATTGTATCCGTCGGAAATAATCATTCGATCTTTGACAATCAAAGCCCCTACTTTTTTTCGTTCGCAATGGGAGAGTTCCCCCCAGGTCTGTGCCATTTTGAGATAGGCCTTGTCGTATTTTTTTTGCTTGTCTGAAGACATGAACGCTAATATAATCTAAAATGGCCAGTTATTGATCGTCATTGAAAGTGCTTGAGATAAAACTATTGCAGCGATGATCCATTCCCATTTGTTGCGTTTTATTTTTAATAGTTCTAAAATCAGTAAATTGATAAGAAGCACAAATATTACAATCAATACTTGAGCAAATTCAACCCCCAACGCGAATTTTAGAAGGGCCGCAATGGCATCTCCCTCTGAAGCGACTATCTTAAAGTAGCGGCCAAACCCGAAACCGTGAATCAATCCAAAAAATAAGGTCACGAAGTTGACCCCATCTCCGCCGAGCTGTTGGTGTTTTTTTTGAAAAAGAATAGAAAGGCAGGTAATACAAATCGTAACTGGAATCAGAAATTCTACCCATTCTGATTTTATTTTGATCCACTCATAGTGCGATATCAAAAGAGAAAGGGAATGTCCCAAGGTAAAAACACTTACCCAAAGTAATAGTTTACGCCAATTTTTAAAAGCAAAAGGAACCGATAGGGCGACGAGAAAGTAAAAATGATCTAATCCACGAATATTCAACACATGATCGAATCCCAAATAGAAATAAAACCAAAAATTTTCCATGCGCTGCTGTTAACTATTTTTTTTATCCATTATAGCTTCATAAGCCTTCTGAACCTCTCTAAATTTTTCCTCTGCTCCCTTGATCATGGCAGGGTCTTGACCACGAAGTTTGTCTGGATGATATTTTTTCACCATTTTTCTGTAGGCTGTTTTGATTTGATCAACATCAGCGCCGGGGCTTATTTCAAGGATTTTATAGGCGTTGTCCGTATTTTTAATGAACATGGCTTTGATGCTTTCAAAGTCTGGTAAACGCAAGCGCATCCCAGAGGCTATTTCTGAGAGTTTGGTCAATTCAATTTCAGAGACCCTACCATCAGCATTGGCAATACCAAATAAAAAATGTAGAATTTGCAAACGGGTTTCATAGGGCGTTTGCTGGACGAATACCCCGGTCAATTGATCCAAATGCTGGGTTTCATTTTTGATTTGAGTGTTAAAGGTTTTGAATATGGAATCCGCTTTTGCTTTTCCAAACTGGCCGATAAAAAAACTTCTTACAAACTCTAATTCCTTGCGTTCGATTTTTCCATCCGCTTTTATAATCAGCGCAGACAGTGCCAATAGATTCAACTGAAATGCCTCTGGTCTGATGGCATAGGAGTTTGTTTTTATTTGAATACTTCCTTTGGCCAAAAACTCAACAAAGCGCCCTATTAAAAACCCCAAAATAGCCCCTGGAAATCTAAAAACAGAATACCCGATAATGGCGGCCACCCACTTAATCATAATATTTAATTTACTGCCCTTGCAAAGATACGAATGTCGATAAAAGATTATTTAATGCTCTTTAAATAATTAGGGAGTTTTTTATCTTTACAAAAAAAATTATGTATCCATCAGAAATAGTAAAGCCGATGAAAGAGGAGTTGACCAAAATTGGCTTTGAAGAGTTAATGTCGTCAGAATCTGTAGAGGCAGCTTTATCAAAACCCGGAACTGCCTTAGTGGTTGTTAATTCTGTTTGTGGTTGTGCCGCTGCAAATGCCCGTCCTGCTGTAAGAATTTCTCTAGCCCATGAAAAAACTCCAAATCATTTGTTTACCGTTTTTGCAGGGGTAGATCGAGATGCTACGGACACTGCAAGAGCAAAAATGATGCCTTTTCCACCTTCCTCACCCAGTTTGGCGCTATTTAAAGATGGTGAGTTGGTACATATGATTGAAAGGCATCACATTGAGGGCCGGACTGCGCAATTGATCGCAGATAATTTGACCCAGGCTTTTAACGAATTTTGTGATTAAATAACAGTTTTTTAACCCAGCCACCTATTTTCTGCCTATTGTTATTAGAGTATAATTAACCCAGCCGATTGGGTCGGTTATTTTAGATACGGTTCTTTATTGCAACAAAACAATTGTATAAAAGACCGTGCGTTTGGTTTACCTTTTCTTTAAAAAAGCGTTTACTCTTTGTTTAAAATCCTCGGTGCCAAAACAATTTGAAAACATCATTTCCTCCACCTGAAAACCGTTCTTGTAGCCACCGGCTGCATTGATGGCTTTGATTGCATTTTTTATAGCACTGGGGGAATTTTTGATTATTCTTTCGGCCAGGACAACGGCGGATTCCAA
Organism: Flavobacteriaceae bacterium; assembly: GCA_002716845.1. Lineage (GTDB taxonomy): Bacteria > Bacteroidota > Bacteroidia > Flavobacteriales > Flavobacteriaceae > UBA8316. Next base: position 12,053 of record PBCE01000022.1, read on the forward strand.
AAGGTCTTTAGGCTGGACAACCTGATTGACAAGTCCTAAAAGTAGCGCTTGGTCAGCATTAACCATGTCGCCAGTTAAAATCATTTCCATTGCCTTTCCTTTACCAACCAAATTTGGCAAACGCTGGGTTCCTCCATATCCTGGAATGATTCCCAGGGATACTTCTGGCAATCCCATTTTAGCATTTTTGGAGGCTATCCTGAGGTGACAGGCCATGGCCAATTCTAAACCACCACCAAGGGCATATCCATTAATGGCAGCAATAACGGGTTTCTCCAAGTGCGCAATTTGACCGAACAGAACCCGATTTCCATGGGCAGCCAAGAGGGCAGCTTCCGAAGGTCCAAAATCAGAAAACTCTGCAATATCGGCCCCTGCAACAAAAGCTTTTTCACCACTACCTGTCAGAATAATAACCCTTACCTCTGGGTTGTTTTGAAAATCAATTAATGTGTGGTGTAACGCATCAATTAGATTTTGATTTAGGGCATTTAACTTTTTTTTACGATTGATTTTGATCCAACCGATGTTGTCTTGAATTTCAACCCAAAGTAATTCCTCACCCATTATCAGAGATTTAGTGAAATAATAAAACTTGTCCCATTTTCACTGGTAGTGTATTTGATTGTCCCTCCGATGGAGTCAATAATATTCTTTACAATACCCAAACCCAGTCCCATGCCTTTTGATTTGGTGGTAAATTTGGGCTCAAAGATTTTTGATTGGATCGATTTTGAGATTCCAATTCCATCATCTGAAAAGGTTATTATAACATGATCGGAATTCTTTTTGATACCGACTTGGATTTTTACTTTTTTCTCTTGTTTGGCTGCCTGAAGTGCATTTTGAATAATGTTGGTGGTTATTCTGATCCATTGCGTTTTATCCAATGGAATTAATATTTGATCATCTGAAGTTTTCAACTCAATGTCTGCGCCTTCAAAAATCTCTAATGATCTTCGGGTGATTTCTACTAAATCGGATTTAACTAGCTTTGATTTTGGAAGTGTAGCAAAATCTGAAAAAGCGTTGGCTACATCACTCATGGTGTCAATTTGCTCAAGAAGTATTTGAGAGAAATCATCTATTTTTTTTGTGTTGTCAGGGTCGCCCTCAGAAAATCTATTTTGAAAACTTTGCACAGTCAGTCTCATGGGGGTCAGCGGATTTTTTATTTCATGAGCCACTTGTTTGGCCATTTCTTGCCATGCCTGTTCTCTTTGAGTTCGTGCCAATAAGTCTGCACTTCTTTCCAACTCATCGATCATTTTATTGTAGGAATTGATTAGACTGGCGATGTCCCGCGGGGCATTTTTGAGTTTGATTTTTTCGTTTTCTTTGAGGAGCCCCGTTTGGTCAATTTTTTCGCGAAAGGTTTCCAACGAACGAGATATATATTTAGAAATAAAATACGCCATAATAATCGCCACAACCAGCATCAAAAGATAGATCTGGTACAAGCTTTGCAAAAAAGTATTCAGTTCGTTTTCCGAAAAAGAAACGTCTTCAAAATAGGGGAAAAACAGCACCCCATAAGGCTTATCAAATTCATCCTTTAGAATGCTGTAGGAAGATTGAAATCTTCCGATCTCGTCATTGTTTTCCTCTAAAACCCTTCGGTCAGATTTCTCTAAAATAGCACTCAAAAAGCCCGCTTTAAGCGAATAGTTGTTTGCAATAACTTTTAACGGAAGGAATGAGGTAAAAAGTGGTTTCCCCTCTAAGTTAAAAACAGAATAGTTCACTTTGTGAATTTTGATCACAGCAGTAAATTCCTCCTTATGAAGCGACCAAATACTGTCATTTTTTCCCAACAGGTCGTTCTTCTTGACCAAATAATCAATTTGTTTTCTCAATTGATTTTCTTTCCGGTTCAACCGAAAGTTATTGTAATCTATAGATTCGTTTTGATATTGAAAATAGGTTGCTGCAAGGATTAAAAGACAGGCCAAAAAAACCAAAATTATCATGGAGATAAAGATTTGGGTTCTCAGTGAAATTCTTCTTAAAAAACTAATCATTTTTGATAGAAGATTTCTCTCTTAACCGTTTGTACAACTTAATTGCCAGCATCAAAAAAGCAATAAGTCCAAAACTTCCTATCACCATAAAAATCCAGTGAATAGCACTTTTTACAATCGCTAAAAAAACGATTGCAAACAAAAACAGGGTGGCCCCTTCATTCCAAATACGCATAAAATTGGAAGAATACTTGATCTGGTTTTTTTGTAATGCCAAGAAAATTTGATGGGTTTTTAGGTGGTAGGCAAATAGTAAAAATAGGAATCCGAGCTTGACCAACATCCAAGACTGGGAAAGTAATTCGGGCATTAATATCAAAAGCAATGTTGCAGAAATGCTTGCTAAAATAGCAGAGGGCCAGGTAATTATATACCACAATCTGCGCTCCATCACCTTTAATTGTTCCTCTAAAATTTCTTTATCAGGAGATTTTTTTTTGGACGCCTCAATGTGATAAATAAACAGTCGAGGTTCATAAAACAAACCGGCAAACCATGTAATGACAAATATTAAATGTAATGATTTGATGTAATTGTAATATTCCATTCGCCAGATACTATTTTAATCAATGGTTTGGAAAAAAAATAATACCACAAATTACAAAAACTTAAACAAATGAAAGTCTTGATTCGCATGGGAAAATTAAGAACTTAAATACTTCTTAAGTTCATAAATCAAAAACCCTCCAGTAACAATAGCCGCTAATAATTCTGCAATGGGAAAAGCTATCCACACCCCATCGGTCCCCAAAAATCTAGGTAAAATATAGAGTAATGGTATAAAGAAAAATCCTTGACGGGTCAGGGTAAGAAGTAAAGCTGGTCGGGCTTTACCAATGGCTTGGTAGTAGGCTGCCCCTATGAGTTGAATGCCCACAATTGGCGTTGCCGCAAACACCCACCTCATGGCTGCAGGCGTCTTTTGCAACACCAATGGCTCACTAGTAAAAATAGTTCCAATAGAATTTGAAAAGGCATAAATCATTATAAACACTAATGTTGCCAAGCCAGAGGAATAAAGCACTGCAGTTTTTATGACCTGCTCTACCCTTTTTTTGTTTTTAGCTCCGTAGTTGTAGCCAGTAATGGGTATAAAACCCTGAGTAATGCCCAATATTGGGAATAAGGAAAACATCAAAAGCCTGCTGATTATGGCATAGACGGCTACTGCCGATTCACCATCCAGACGGTAAAGTAAATTGTTTACCAGCAGTACTGATATGCTGACCACAGCCTGGCGGGCTAGGGTTACCGATCCCAATGCACCGATTTCTTTGGTGATGCTCCAATCAATTTTAAAATCACTTAGCAATGGTTTTAATTCAGCGTTTCTAGAAGTAAAAAAGTAGAGAATGTAAATGCCGCAAACACCATAGGAGAGTGTGGTAGCCCATGCTGCGCCATACATTCCAAAATTGAAAATATAAATTAGAACATAGTCCAGAACCAAGTTGGAAATGGAGGGGAGCATCATTGCATACATGGCATACTTGGGTTTTCCTACTGCACGAATGACATTGTTACCCATCATACAAAACCCGAGAATGGGAACACCATAAAGGACGATGGTGTAGTATATTTTGGCGGGTTCAAATAGCCCACCTTTACCACCAAACGTCGGGATAACAATGTCCATAAAAAGTAAACCTACTAATGCAAAACTTACAGTTAGGGAAAAGTTAAGTACAATTTGGTTGCCAAAAGTTTTTGTCGCTTTGGCGTAATTATCTTCTCCTAACGCTCTGGAAATAATGGACCCTCCACCCAGACCAATGGCCATTCCCAGCGCTGCAATAAAAAAAGAAACAGGTAAAACAACGTTGATGGCGGCGATAGCATTAGCGCCAATCCACTGTCCTACAAAAATCGTGTCTATCAACACATTTAGGGACATTACCAAAATACCTATAGCGGCAGGTACTGCCTGTTTTATGAGAAGTTGGGGGATGGGTTGGGTGCCAAAGGTAGCAGATCCATTTTTCATCCAGTGGAAGCCATTTCAGCTTTTGCCCACTGGTCAATCCAGCGGCTCATAACGTTTACCCAGTCTGTTCTTGTGTTGATACAAGGAACCACATGTAGTTCTTCACCTCCTTTTTCCTCAAAATCCTCTACGGCCTCCATCCCAATCTCCTCTAATGTTTCTAAACAATCAGAGACAAATGCAGGGGTAACGACGGCCATTTTTTTAGTCCCTTTTTTTGCAAAACGAGCGACGGTTTGATCCGTGTAGGGTTGGAGCCATGGATCAGCGCCCAGCCGCGATTGAAAGCTAGTGGAAAAATGATTTTCCTTTAACCCTAAGTATTCGGCTACCTGTCGGGTGGTTTCATAACACTGGTGACGGTAACAATATTGATGCGCTTTTGACGCGGTCTGACAACAAATTTTGTCGATTTTACAATGCGACTTGGTGACATCAGACTTGCGAATGTGCCGTTCGGGGATCCCATGATAAGAGAATAATAAGTGTTCCCAGTCCTTGTCACTCAGATATTCTTGGATGCTTTCGGAAAGGACTCTAACATAGTCAGGATGATTGTAAAAGGGAGGAAGAAAAGTAAATTCTAAATCGGGGTATTTTTCGTCTCTTATGTTTTCCGCCATCACCAATATAGTTTCTGTGGTAGCCATTGCAAACTGAGGATATAGTGGGATCAACATGATATCGTTTACTCCCTGGTCCACCAGCTCCTTTATGCCTTGTTCTATTGAGGGTGTTCCGTATCGCATGGCCAAACCAATGGGGACAGAAACTTTTTTTTGGACAGCTTCTTGAAGCCGTTGGGACAAAACAATAAGAGGTGACCCTTCTTTCCACCAAATCTTTTTGTAGGCCTTTGCGGATTTCTTGGGGCGCGTGTTTAAAATGATTCCTTTGACCAAAAAAGTTCTTAAGGGTTTGGCGAGATCAATTACACGCTCATCCATGAGAAATTCACCTAAATATTTTTTTACGTCTTTTGTGTTTGGGCTTTCAGGAGAGCCCAAATTGATTAATAACGCACCTTTCATCTGATTTTTTTTTACGAAGATACTGACATTAAATATTTTTTGGGAGTAGTCCCAAACTTCTTTTTGAAGGCTGCAATAAAATGACTCGAGGTACTGTACCCCAATTTTAAACTGATTTCGTTGATGTTGTATTGTTTTGAATTGAGCATGTTTCGTGCCTCATTCATCTTGTGGTCCAATAAATACCCATAGACGGTGTCTCCATAAATTTGTTTGAATCCTTCTTTGAGCTTTTTAATATTCAATCCAATTTCAGCAGAAAGCACTTGGAGGGTAGGGGGTTCTGTCATCTGACTTAATATAATCTCTTTGGCTTTTCTGATTTTCCTTACATTTTCCTCATCGACCAAAAAGGGACATTGTTCTACATCAGCGTCTTCACTCTTGTTAAATAACAAACAGAGGAGTTCATAAACTTTTCCCTTAAAGTACAATCCGCGGATACTCTCATGGACCTTAGTTTCCATAATTTGGCTAAGCACCACGCTCATGGCTGGACTTACGGGTTTGGTATCATAATATTTTTTGGTGTTGTTTTCGGGACTTAGGAAATGGATGTGGTCCGCATCTTCGGAAAACAAACTGTGAAATCTTTTTATAGAAATGACCAAGCTCACCACAGCCGAATCAGGGGTTAAATTTAGATCGATGGGCAGGGCTTTTTGAGGGTTGTACAGTAAAATCACTTTTTTAGACATCAAGGACAATTGATAACTACCACTATTGAACTCAAATGTGCCACTTCCCCTTAAGCAAAAATGAAACTGTATAAACTCTTCGCTAACCTCTTTTTCATGCTTTTGTATGGTGTTTCGCTCATTGGTGTATTTAAGCAGATAAAAACCATTCTCAATTACTGTTTGATCCATTGTACTTTTATCGTTGTTTTTATAAAAACGTTATTTAGAATAATTCTAATTAAATCTTCTATTGTCTGTTCAAAATTATTATATTTATTAGTATTAAAAAAAAAATCTATTAAAAAACCTTCTTGGTTATTAATAGTTCTCTTAGCGTTGTTTTTTAAAACTTCCTGTTTATAATTTTGCTTTTAGAATTTAGACTAGACTTTTGAGAAATATTACTTATTACTGTGTAGTAGGTTTAAGCTATAAAAATGCTGACCTGAGCGTTCGTGGCCTTTTTAGTCTTAACAAAACTAAAACCGACCAGTTGCTTTTGCGCGCCAAAGCCGATGGGGTTGAGGAGTTAATGGTGATTTCCACCTGTAATCGAACTGAGCTCATGGGCAGGGTTGAAAATCCTGAGATTTTAATAAATTACCTCTGCACATTCTCTGGTGGAGACCCCGCACTTTTTAGCGACAAAGGCTATGTGCTCACCAACAATTCCGCCCTTCATCATGTATTCCGCGTTGGTTGTGGTTTGGAGAGTCAAATCTTGGGGGATTTTGAAATCATAGGTCAACTCAAAAAGAGCTTTCAGAACTCTAAAAAACATCAAATGGTCAATGGATTTTCTGAGCGTTTGGTCAATGCGGTGATCCAGTCGAGTAAGCGAATCAAAACAGAAACAAAATTATCCTCAGGCGCCACTTCCGTCTCATTTGCTTCTGTTCATTACATTTTAAATAAGGTCAAAGAAGTTTCAAATAAAAATATTTTACTGTTCGGTACCGGAAAAATTGGGAGAAATACTTGTGAAAACCTGATCAAACACACCCAAAATGATCATATCGTTCTCGTGAACCGATCCGAGGAAAGTGCGAAAAAAGTAGCTGGGAAATTTAACCTGGTGGTAAAAAACATAAAAGAATTAAAATCAGAAATCGCCCATGCTGATATTATGATCGTAGCAACCGGTGCTCTGGACATTATCGTCGATTATACTTTGGTTCCCAATAACAAACCATTGCTGATTTTAGATTTATCCGTTCCCTCCAATGTTGATCCAAAACTCAATGAATTGGATAATATTACCTTGGTTAACTTAGACGAACTGTCTCAGCTGACCAACATCACACTCAAACAAAGAAAACAATTTATACCTCAAGCAAACGATATTCTTATAGAAGTCGAAGCCGATTTTTTACAGTGGTTTGATCATCGAAAATTTGCTCCGATGCTCAAAGCCCTTAAGAAAAAATTACTCAATGGTCAACAAAAGGAATTGGGTAATCCACAACAGTTTTCTCAGGTGGTCAATAGACTCACTGGAAAAGTGGCGTGCTTTTTAAAAGAAAACCCTGCCAAAGTGGATCAGACCATGGCACTTTTGCAAGACGTTTATCAATTGGATTCTGAATTAAATGATTAATCCCCCTTTTAGAATAGGGACCCGTGATAGTCAATTGGCCCTTTGGCAAGCCCGCCAAGTCGAGTCAATGTTAAAAAAGCTCGGTCACAACACCGAGGTAATCCCTACCAAAAGTGAGGGAGATCTGAATCTAAATCAACCCATTTACAGTTTGGGTATAAAAGGGGTTTTTACCAAAGCTTTAGATATTTCACTATTAGACAACCAGATTCATTTGGCCGTCCACAGCCTTAAAGATGTGCCCACCCAACTCGCCGAGGGGCTGGTTTTGGCTGCTGTTTTGGAACGGGGTAGTGCCCAAGATGTTTTGATTATCAAAGATCAAAAGGATTTTGACCAAACCGCTACAATTGCTACCAGTAGTCTGCGGAGAAAAGCACAATGGTTAAATCGTTTTCCAAATCACCGATTGGTAGACATCAGAGGAAATGTTCAAACACGTATTAAAAAATTAAGCGCAAGTGATTGGCACGGCGCTATTTTTGCGAAAGCTGGGTTGCAGCGTACAGGCCTATTGGGATCGGCTTATCGGGAACTGGATTGGATGATTCCTGCTCCCGCACAAGGCACGATAGGCGTAGTATGTAGAGCTGAAGACGATCTCCTTATCAAACAATTACAGAAAATTAATCACTATCCGACTGAGATTTGTGTCACCGTTGAAAGAACGCTTCTGAGGACATTGGAGGGTGGGTGTTCGATACCCATTGGCGCACATGCTGTCATAAATAAAAATACAATAAAGCTCAAGTCAGGGGTATTTTCATTAGATGGTCAGGCGGCTGTTACTGCTGTGAAGGAAGGTGAGTTGAACGAATACGCTGCCTTGGCCCAACATATTGCTGAGGAGTTATTGACTGCCGGAGGAGACAAAATTTTGGAAACCATCAGGAACCAATAGAAATGAGATTACTCGCTACAAAACGAATGTCCGCAGCTTTTAAAGCACGTTTGCTATCGCATCAATTCAGTTTGGTGGAACAATCATTTATCGATATTATTCCCATTAAAAACCCCACTGTCGACACTATTTGTGACAATGTCATTTTTACCAGTAAGAACGCAGTAAAAATAGTCTTGTCGATCCCGCGTATTTTAAAAATGATCAAAGACAAAACCATTTATTGCGTGGGTGAAAAGACAGCTTTGCTTTTGTCTAAAAATGATCAAAAAGTGGCTAAAATGACTCATAATTCGTCAGAATTAGCTCATTTTTTATCAAATAACTTCAAAAATGAAGCATTTTCGTATTTTTGTGGAAAGCTGAGAACTCCAGATTTAGAAAAAATTCTACCCCAAAACAATAATTCTGTAGAGGCTGTTGAACTTTATGAGACCCGATTGAGAGGTAAAAGAGTAAAGGGTCATTTTGACGGAGTGCTTTTTTTTAGCCCCAGTGGGGTGAGGGGTTATGCACTGGATAACAGTTTTGAGAATACACAAAGCTTTTGTATTGGTCCTTCAACCGCCAAAGAAGTGGCACTTCACACTCCAAAATTTACTGTGGCGAAAACACCTTCGGAATCTCAACTACTACTATCCATAAAAAATTATTATATCCTACATGAAGAATGATCTATTACTAAAAGCTCTTAAAGGGGAAACTGTTGACCGTCCTCCAGTTTGGATGATGCGTCAGGCCGGTCGCTATCTCCCTGATTTTATCAAATTAAAAGATAAATACGATTTCTTTACGCGTTGTCAAACACCCGAATTAGCTATGGAAATCACCTTAATGCCGATTGATCAAATCGGGGTTGATGCCGCCATTATTTTCAGTGATATTTTGGTGGTGTTGCAAGCAATGGATATCAAGGTAGAAATGCGAGATGGAATTGGTCCCTACCTACCAGAGCCCATTCGGGATCAGGGGGCTTTGGAAAAAGTAATATTGCCTGACGTAGAGGAACGCTTGGGCTATGTTTTTGAAACAATCAAAATTACTAAATACGAGCTCAACAATAGGGTACCTCTTATTGGGTTTGCTGGAGCACCATGGACCATGTTGTGTTATGCTGTTCAGGGTCAGGGGTCAAAAAATTTTGATAAAGCAAAAAGTTTTTGTTTCCAAGAACCAGAAATGGCCAAAGAGTTATTACAAAAAATTACCACAACCACCATTGCTTACCTGAGGGAGAAGGTAAAAGCAGGGGCAGATGTTATTCAACTATTTGACTCCTGGGGGGGCATACTATCACCCGCAGATTATCAGGAATTTTCATGGCCCTACATCCAACAAATAATTGATGCGATCAGCGGAAGTGTTCCCGTTATTGTATTTGGAAAAGGTTGCTGGTTTGCATTACAAGAAATGAGTAAGTCGGGGGCTGCCGCTTTAGGAATTGATTGGAATTGTACTGCAAAAAATGCACGCTACCTGTCCGGAGGACAAGTCACCCTACAAGGTAATTTTGATCCCTCTCGGTTACTGTCACCAATACCTCAAATCAAAACCCAAGTAAAGCAAATGATTAATGCCTTTGGCAAAGACCGTTATATTGTAAATTTAGGTCACGGTATTTTACCTAATATTCCTGTGGACCACGCCAAGGCTTTTGTGGATGCTGTAAAAGAATTTCAATCATGATCCATATATTATCATACCCTCAGAATATCGAATACTGATGAGTATTCCCCTTAACGCAACCAAAATTGGTTTTTCAATGAAAACAAAATTTAACCATTACGTTAAAAATCTTCAGGACAGCATAACTCAAAAGTTAGCTGATCTGGACGGGGAAGCCCATTTTAAGGAAGATTTATGGGAGCGTTCTAGTGGGGGTGGTGGCTGCACCAGAATAATAGAAAATGGGGGTATTTTTGAAAAAGGAGGGGTAAACACTTCGGCCGTACACGGCACATTACCAGAGCAAATGAAAGCCTATTTTAATGTCAAATCTGGAAACTTCTTTGCGTGCGGTCTCAGTCTGGTACTTCACCCTAAAAATCCATTTATCCCCACGGTCCATGCAAATTGGAGGTATTTTGAGCTTTACGATGATGCGGGTAAATTAAAAGATCAATGGTTTGGAGGTGGGCTTGATCTGACCCCCTATTACCTCTTTGAAGAGGACGTGCGCCACTTTCATCATTGCTGTAAAAATGCATGTGATGCCCACGATAAAGAATTGTATCCCTTATACAAAAAAAAATGTGATGAATATTTTTGGAACGGTCATCGAGAAGAGGCAAGAGGGGTGGGAGGCTTATTTTTTGATTACCTAAGGCCCAACTCTATACATTCAGCCCAAAATTGGTATGATTTTGTAACGGAAGTTGGAGACAGTTTTTTGGACGCCTATGTGCCCATAGTGGAGCGGAGAAAATCAATGAAATACAGCGCCAGCCAAAGAAAATGGCAAGAGATACGGAGAGGGAGATATGTTGAATTCAATCTCTTGCACGATAAAGGAACCCTATTTGGGTTAAAAACCAATGGTAGGATTGAAAGTATTTTAATGAGTTTACCCTCACACGTTCAGTGGGAATACGACCACCAGCCCCAAGAAGACAGCAAGGAAGAAGAATTACTGAACGTACTCAGAAAACCTCGGCCGTGGGCATAAATGATAACTAAAAATGATTTGATAGATGTATCCCAATAATAGAAACAGAAGACTGAGAAAAAGTCCAGCCATTCGTGATTTGGTTCGGGAGAATGATTTGACCACCAACGATTTGATGTTGCCCATTTTTATTGCTGAAGGACGTCAAATAAAAGAGTTGATACCCTCAATGCCAGGCTGCTATCGACTGAGTTTGGATTTGCTGCTTAAAGAATTAAAGTCGGTTTCATATTTGGGGATCAAAGCCCTATTGTTATTTGTCAAAGTTGATGATGCGCTCAAAGACAACAAGGGGACTGCGGCAATAGATCCTGATGGTTTAGTTCAACGGGCTGTAAAAACCATAAAAGACGCTTTTCCAGATCTGTTGATCATGACTGATGTTGCTTTAGACCCCTATTCTTACCATGGCCACGACGGAATTGTTGAAGAGGGAAATATTCTAAACGACCCAACCGTTGAGGTGTTATCTCAAATGGCTTTGAGTCATGCCGAGGCAGGAGCTGATTTTGTAGCTCCCAGCGATATGATGGATGGAAGAATTTTAAAAATCAGAACCGTTTTAGAAGAGGCTGGATTTGTAAACACGGGGATTATGAGCTACAGTGCAAAATATGCATCTGGTTTTTATGGACCGTTTAGGGATGCACTGGATTCTGCTCCTGGATTTGGTGACAAAAAGACATACCAGATGGATACTGCCAATCGGTTAGAGGCCGTCACTGAGGTTTTGGCAGACATTGAAGAAGGTGCAGATATAATAATGGTTAAACCAGGGATGGCTTACTTGGACGTCATCAGAGAAATTAGAGAAAATGTTCAGGTACCTGTAGCCGCTTATCAAGTCAGTGGGGAGTATGCTATGCTAAAAGCTGCAGCAGAAAAAGGGTGGTTGGATCACGATACTGTTATGATGGAGCAATTGCTTGCCTTTAAAAGAGCTGGAGCGAATTTTATTGCCACTTACCACGCCAAAGAAGCTGCAAAATTAATCGGTTAAAAAGGAGCGTTAGCTTAAACAAAGTGTATTTAAATCACTTTTGTTTATTTTTACTATATTTCAAATTCTTTATAATTCAACTGTATGGAGATAGGTTATTTTGAAAGCGATATTGGGGTTTTATCTAAATCAACCTATAATTAGGAGGTTATAAGTATTAGTTTTGTAGATGAAATCAAAAAAACTTCTTCGCCCCCTTCCCCTGTTTTGCAAAAAGCCCTTAAACAAATTGAAGAGTATTTTAAAGGAAAGAGGTTCGATTTTGATTTTCCATATCGGTGGGTTGGAACAGATTTCCAGGTAAAAATTTGGAAGCTGGTTTTCCGTATTCCTTATGGCACCTCCTTGGCATATGTCAAAGTAGCCCAAGCCTATGGCTACGCAAAAATGTTCAGGGCTGTAGCAGCTGCCCTAGCAATGAATCCCCTGATTATTCTGATTCCTTGTCAAAGGGGAATGGGAGGTGATGGCTCTCTCTTTGGTTATTCCGCAGGAATTGACAAGAAGCGACAACTTTTGGAACTCGAAGGTTTTCCTAAGAAAATAGCCGTACTTTAGTTACTAATAATGAAGAATTTTTTACTCCGTTCAGGTATTGTATTGTGCGTACTCTTTTCGCTCTTGTACATCTCCAAATACAGTTACTTGTTGAAGGGAATCCAAACCATTTACCTTTCGGGGCATACCACTGCCTTTTTGGAGGACTACAAGCGTTTTTCTAACGACACCGTAAACACTTCGAATACTACACAACCGTGGCCATTTCATAAAAGTTACAATGAGTACTCAACCCACGAGGACTTGGAGGACTATCATAAAAACCAAAGGACAGTGGCTTACCTGATCATAAAAAATGACAGCATCCTTTATGAAAAATATTACAATGGTTTTGATAAAGACGCCAAAAGTAATTCCTTTTCAGTCGTAAAAAGTATGGTTACCGCCATGTTGGGAATTGCACTAAAAGAGGGAACCATCAAGAGTTTGGATCAGAAAGTAGTTAAGTTTATTCCTGAACTAAAAGGACTCTATGCCAGCAGCGTCACTGTGGGCGACCTCTCCAGTATGGCTTCTGGTCAAAAATGGGGTGAGGCCTATTATAACCCATTTTCTGTTACCTCAGCAGCCTATTTTGTAAACAGCTTAGTCACCTTGATTTTGAATCAACCCATCCACGACAAACCGGGGGAGATATTCAATTACCAAAGTGGAACCACGCAGTTGTTGGGCATTGTTATTAAAAGGGCAACAGGGATAAAGTTAAGCGAATACCTCAGTGAAAAACTTTGGAAACCCATGGGAGCTGAGCACCCTGCACTATGGCAGTTGGACAGTGACGAAAGTGGTATGGAAAAAGCTTTTTGTTGCCTTGCAAGTAATGCGCGGGACTTTGCTCGTTTTGGGAAACTTTTTAAAAACAATGGGCAGTGGGATGGACAACAACTGTTGGATTCAAGTTTTGTAGCCCTTACCCTAAAGCCAAGATTTCAGGAGAGTCCAGAGTATGGCTATGGTTGGTGGTTAGATAATTACAAGGACAGGAAAGTATACATGATGCGTGGGCACCTGGGGCAGTATGTTCTGGTGGTTCCCGAGGAAGATTTGATAGTGGTTCGCCTGGGCCACCTCAAAGACAAAAAAAGCACACTTAGCGGCAAAAGTACCGGCGGGGGCACATTTACAAATGACATTTATGTTTACCTTGATGCAGGATTGGAAATGATTAAAAATGTTACAAAAAATTGATCTCACAAAATTTTTGTTTCTGGACGTAGAAACGGTCCCAGAAAAGGAAAATTTTGATTTACTTTCCACTGAAGAAAAAGATTTTTTTGCTTCCAAAACACAATACGAGAGAAAGGAAGATCAAAGCCCTGCATCCTTTTATGAAAGGGCAGGTATATGGGCTAAATTCGGAAAAATAATTTGTATTTCTGTAGGGTTTTTTAAAGTTCTAAAAACGGATCGTGAGTTTAGAATCAAAAGTTTTTCCGGTACCGAAGCAACCCTTTTAAGTGATTTTAAATCTCTTTTGGAAACACACTTTAGTAAAGCCGCTCACCTCCTCTGTGGCCACAATGGAAAAGAATTTGACTTCCCTTATATCGCACGAAGGATGATAATTAATAGAATTGATTTGCCTTCTAAATTAAATTTTTTTAGTAAAAAACCATGGGAGGTACCCCATTTGGATGCCCTTCACTTGTGGCGTTTTGGGGATTATAAAAACTATACCTCCCTGCCTCTTTTGGCGCATGTTCTAGGGATACCCAGCCAAAAGGATGACATCGATGGCAGTAGGGTTGCCCATTTATATTATCAGGAAAAGGATATTGAAAGGATTGTAACTTATTGCGAAAAAGATGTAATTACCGTCGCTAAAGTGGTCCTGCGATTGCGAAATGAACCACTGCTGGAACAACATGAATTAACGTGTTAATGAAAGACCAGAAAACATTATTAGAGGTATCGGATTTATTTTTGTCATCAAAGGAACGACTGCTTTTAAATGGGATTTCTTTTAGGGTTAAGACCCGAGAAATTGTTGCCATAGTTGGAGAGTCCGGTAGTGGGAAGTCTTTGACAGCACTTTCAGTAGCGGGACTTTTGTTTAATGCACCCTTATCCCAAAGCTGTGAGAAAATGCAGCTGGGGAAAAGCAACCTCCTCAGTTTGAATAAAAAAGACTGGCAAGCACTAAGGGGCAAACATTTGGGGATGATTTTTCAAGAACCCCAATCAAGTTTGAACCCCAGTATGAGGTGCGGTCCCCAAGTATTGGAACGATTAAAAAATAACCAACTGGGCGATAAAAAGTCCTACCGAGCTAAAGTGCTTTCTGCTTTTGAACAAGTTCAATTGCCACAGGCAGAAAGGATTTTTAAGGCCTATCCACATGAACTTAGCGGGGGACAGAAACAGCGGGTAATGATTGCCATGGCTCTGATTGGAAAGCCCGATTTGTTGCTTGCCGATGAGCCCACCACCGCCTTGGATGTAACCGTCCAAAAAGAGATACTGACATTGATAAAAGCGCTTCAAAGCACAAGCAAGATGAGTATTTTATTTATCTCCCACAATCTGAGTTTGGTGGCGCAGTTTGCAAACCGTGTATTGGTTATGCGGGAAGGAAAAATTGTGGAAAGTGGTTCTGTAAAAGAAATTTTTGATTCCCCAAAAGAGGATTATACAAAGGGTTTACTTTTTGCGCGCCCCCAACCAGATCAACGATACAGGCGTTTGCCTACTGTCGCCGACTTTTCAAAAAAGGAAAAAGATTTCCCCGTTGTTTCTAAAACAACTCGAATCAAAAATCACAAAAAATTATATGCCCAAAAACCCTTGTTGGAAGTCAAAGGCTTGACCAAGGAATATCCCCTGACAAAGTATTGGTTCAAGGAACAGAAAACCCTCAAAGCCGCCAATGAGGTGAGTTTTGATCTCTTTCCTGGAGAGACTTTAGGTTTAGTTGGAGAATCGGGTTGCGGAAAATCTACCATCAGCAGAACGCTGGTGCGTTTGGATAAGCCAACAGCGGGAGAAATTCTATATAAAGGACAACGAATAGACGGGCTTACTACAGAGGAATTAAGAGCATTGAGAAAAGACATCCAATTGGTTTTTCAAGATCCTTTCGCAGCGCTACACCCATTAAAAAAAATTGGCGATGCCATCGCTGAGCCAAGTTATGTCCATGGCTTGATTGATGGAAAGGAAGCCGGAAAAGAAAGGGCCTTTGAATTGTTGGAGCAAGTGGGCTTGGGGCCAGCGTATTTCCATAGCTTCCCCCATCAGTTGTCTGGAGGTCAAAGACAAAGAGTGGTCATTGCCCGTTCACTCGCCACTGACCCTAAACTTTTGGTGCTGGATGAATCGGTCGCTGCATTGGACATTTCAGTTCAAGCCCAAGTACTCAATTTACTCAACGATCTAAAAGATAAATTACAGCTGTCTTTCCTCTTCATCTCCCATGATCTGAATGTAGTAAAATATATGTCGGATAGGATTTTGGTCATGGAACAGGGCAGTTTGGTTGAAGAGGGTGAAGCAGATGAATTGTATTTCAATCCCCAGCAGCCTTATACTCAGAAATTGATTGCCTCCATACCAAAGGTTTAGAACATAACACCCCCACACGCAAGTAGAAGTATTTTTTGGTAATACAATCTAACGATTATTGAATGGATTTTCGAACCAAAATAGCCCCAGACCCGAACTGTTTTGTCCATAGTTTTCCTCTGTGGTGACAACATCAAGATCCCCATCTCTATCGACATCTAAAAGTTCTATTCGGTCATATTTATAGCCTATGGGTCCACTGATGTTGTGCCATTCCCAAACTACATCCATAGGGGTCTTGGGATAGGACAACCAGTATACCCCAGATCTATTTTCATCCCTTTGGGTGTTGCTACTGTGAACCAAGTCAATTTTCCCATCACCATTAATATCTCCTGCTTTTACCGCTTTGGCCCTACCGGTTTTAGCAGGAATGTCTATGGAGTAACTTTCCCATTTCATCCCCGTGGTGTCAAGCCTGCGCATGTACATTATTTCTTGGTCAGTGTATTGAGTCACTATGGCGTCCTCCAATCCGTCTTTATCCAAATCAGCCAAATCCATAAACATAACTTCCTTTCCCCCTGCGCCGATATAATGATTTTTCCATTTCTGATCCACCTTGTTCCCCTTTCCCGGGTTTTCCAACCAGCGCACACTATTAGTTTTTCCGGCCATTCGATCGGAGGTTACGATATCAAGATCTCCGTCATGATCCATATCACTGGAGATTAAGGACATCACCCAGGTGGCATTGCTTATTGTATTCCAAGTCCATTGACCTAATTCACGAGGATTTTTTGGCGCTTTAAACCATCCAATTTCAGCCCCTTTATTTTTTGCTCCCACAACGAAATCTATCCCGTGTAAACTGTCGATTTTAATGGGAATACCAAACATCCATTGCATCAATCCAACTGAATTTGGGAGTACCTGACTTTCCCATTGCTTGATATCCATCAAGTTGGAGGGATCCGTCGGGGACCAGTTGATGTATATTTTTTTAGTTTCCCCCTCAGTGATGGTAATCACATCCGTGGCGCCATCGTTATCCAAGTCAGCAAAAAAAGCATCTTCAACATCTGGGGTCTTTCCAACGATAAGGGCAGGCCAGAGTTCCTTGACGTTCCGTTTACCTGGGTGGAGGTAAATCTTTGTATACCCTTCTTCCTCCCAGCCTGTTGCGATGTCTGGAAGATTGTCTCCATTTATATCTGCAATCCGAACACCATCGGCTCCGCTGCAGCAGGAGTCTATTATATGTCTTTTCCAAATCCTATTTTGTGCTTTTAGTGGCACTACAAAGACCATCATAAAAATGATTGCAATATTTCCTAAAATGATTTTCAAATTCAGATTTTGATTGTTTCCAATTGTAATGGTAATATAAGGCGTTTTAAAATAGATTAGAATTTACTTAAAAAAATACCTTCACTCAAACTCCCAGTTTAGGGGGCAGGATTTGGAATTTCCTCATGGATGACTTCAATGGCTTCAAGGATATCAGCAGATAGCCTCACCCGGTGGGAGGCGATATTTTCTTTAAGCTGCTCTAGGGTAGTAGCGCCAATGATATTGGAGGTAACAAAAGAGCGGTCATTGACAAATGCGAGCGATAAATGTGTAAGGGAAAGTCCTATCTCCTCTGCCAATTGAGCATAGCGTTCAGTGGCTTCAAAAGATGTTTTTCCACTGTAACGCGCCAGCCTTTCAAAAAGCGCCAGACGGCTATTGGGGGGTAATTTTCCGTGGCGATATTTTCCTGAAAGTACACCAAAACCCAGGGGTGAGTAGGGTAAAAGGCCTACATTTTCCCGATGGCATATCTCTGCGCTGCCCCCTTCAAAAAGTCGGTTGAGAAGGGAGTAGGGATTTTGAACAGTGATTATTTTGGTCGCGGGGGTTTTTGCTGCCTGGAGGAACCGCATTACCCCCCAAGGATTTTCGTTAGAAAGTCCTATGAATCTTATTTTTCCCGCTTTTATATGTTCTTCTAAGGCCTCGAGTATCGCTTCAAAGTTTTCCTCCCAGGGATCATCGGCTTCGTGCTTGTATCCTCTTTTTCCAAAAAAATTCGTTTTACGTTCAGGCCAGTGCAACTGATACAGATCGATGTAATCAGTTTGAAGTCTTTTAAGGCTATTGTTAACGGCCTCTTCGATATGATCTTTTTTGAAGCTGATATTTTTACGGATGTGCTTGGTGTAGTCACCTGGGCCTGCAGCTTTTGAGGCAAGAATTATTTTATCACGGCAGCTATTTTTTTTAAACCAGCTCCCCATTATGGATTCGGTATCGCCTTGGGTATTTTTGTTTGCGGGGACGGGGTAAAGCTCAGCGGTATCAAAAAAATTGACCCCTTGGTCCAGTGCATAATCCATCTGTTGGTGCCCTTCTGCTTCGGTATTTTGATTCCCATAGGTCATAGTCCCAAGACATATTTTACTGACTTTTATGTCTGTGTTGGGTAATAAATTATAATCCATTGCTAATCTAAAGTATTGATGATTTGTGAGATTTCATCTAACTGTGGACTTAGCACCACTTCAATTCTTCTGTTTGCAGCCCGCCCCGATCGGGTTGAATTAGGTGCTATGGGGAGGTACTCGCCTCTGCCGGCCGCAGTAAGGTTTTGAGGAATTATGTCGGGGTTTTCAAGTAATTGATTGACAATTGCGGTTGCCCGCTTGGTCGACAAATCCCAATTTCCTTTGAGGGGGCCTTTGCCCCGGTAGGGGACATTGTCAGTATGCCCTTCGATTAGTATAGCGATATCTGGATTTTCTACCAAAACACCAGCCAAACTTTTAATGGCGTTTTGTCCTGCAGCTTCTACGGTCCAACTTCCCGATTTAAATAATAGCTTATTTTCCATGGAAACATAGACTTTACCATCTCTTGCCTCTACGGTGAGTCCCTTGTCCTCAAAATTGAGCAGAGCATCCGAAAGGCGTTCCTTGAGATCCCGCATGGCCTCTTTTTGTCTTCCTATGAGTCCTTCGAGCTCTTCTACTCGAGCCATTCTGTCTGCCAATTCATTTTCTCTTTCATCAATTTTTTTTAGTAATTCCTCGTTTTCCGTAATTCGCTCTTTGAGGGCAGATTCACTCTTAAGTTTTAATAAATCCATTGACGATTCTAACTGTTCCAACTTTTGTTGTTTTTGATTGAGGCTGTCTTCTATTTGCTCTACGGAAGCTTCTTGGGTTACATTTTTTTCTGTCAAATCTTCCAGCTCTTCATAGAGGGATTCAATGTTTTCGGTCTGTAGATTGAAGTTGTCTTTGAGTTCTGCATATCGAGATTCCAAATCATTAAAAACCCGATTGGAAACACAGGCACTGAGCGAAAGTAAAAGGAAACTTAAAAATAGAATTTTTTTCTTCATGATCAATTTAATTTGAGTTCTACCCCAACGGGGCAATGGTCTGAGTGTTTGGCGTCGGGGAGTAAAAATGCACGAGAAATATTATTTTTAAGATTTTCACTGACAAGGTTGTAATCAATGCGCCACCCTTTGTTGTTGTTTCTGGCATTAGCGCGATAGCTCCACCAGCTGTATTGATGCGGTTCTGGGTTGAGGAAACGAAAAGAATCGACAAAACCAGTGTTGATAAAACGATCAATCCAATCCCGTTCCTCTGGTAAAAAACCAGATACATTCTTATTGCGAACAGGGTCGTGTATGTCGATGGCACGGTGACAAATATTATAGTCTCCACAGATTACCAAATGGGGGTGTTCTTTTTTTAAATCGTAGATGTAGTTTTGGAAGCCCTCCATGAATTTAAATTTGTAATCCAATCGATCCAAGTTCGTACCCGAGGGGAGGTAGAGGCTGATAACGGATACTTTTTCAAAATCAGCACGGATAACCCTGCCTTCAAAATCAATGTGTTCTATACCAGTCCCTTTTTGAATGTGTAGGGGTTTGATTTTGGTCAATATGGCCACGCCACTGTATCCTTTTTTTTGGGCAGAATGCCAGAAATGCTGGTAACCTAGTTCCTCAAAAAGACTGGTGTCCACTTGTTCCTCCATTGCTTTGGTTTCTTGAATACAGACAACATCGGGATTGGAGGCTTTTAGCCATTCGGCAAGACCTTTGCTGAGGGCAGCCCGAATACCATTAACATTGTAGGAGATAATTTTCAATTTTTGTTTTTTACAAAATTATAAAAACAAGATTGAGCAGAAAATTTAAATCGATCGATAAGACAAGAAGATTTTAAAGCTTTTTCAACAATTCACTCATAGAGAGTTGCTCATTGAGCATTTTTTCTAATGCAGCAATGGGAATTCTCTCTTGGGTCATGTGGTCCCTTTCTCTGATGGTAACGGTTAAATCTTTGATTGACTGATGATCAACGGTTACACAAAAAGGGGTTCCCAGCGCATCTTGTCTTCGGTAACGACGTCCCACGGCATCTTTTTCATCATAGACTACAGTAAAATCCCATTTGAGATCATCTACAATTTTTCTGGCCATCTCGGGAAGACCATCTTTTTTTACCAACGGAAAAACGGCCAGTTGGTTGGGGGCCAGAACAGTAGGGAGTTTTAATACCGTTCGGGAAGACCCATCTTTTAGGGTTTCTTCGGTAAGTGATTTTGAGAAAACAGCCAAGAACATCCTGTCCAAACCAATTGAGGTTTCAACCACATAGGGGACGTAGTTTTCATTTCTTTCTGGATCAAAATATTGTAGTTTTTTACCGGCAAATTTTTCATGGTTACCCAGATCAAAATCCGAACGGGAGTGAATCCCCTCCAGTTCTTTAAATCCAAAAGGAAAATTGAATTCTATATCGGTGGCAGCATCTGCATAGTGGGCTAACTTTTCATGGTCATGAAAACGGTATTGTTCATTTCCCAATCCCAGGGATTGGTGCCATTTTAATCTTTTTTCCTTCCAGTGTTCGTACCATTCTTTTTGGGTTCCTGGCGGGATGAAAAATTGCATTTCCATTTGCTCAAACTCTCGCATGCGAAAGATGAATTGTCGGGCGACAATTTCGTTCCGAAAGGCTTTTCCAATTTGGGCAATTCCAAATGGAAGCTTCATCCTCCCAGATTTTTGAACATTGAGGAAGTTCACAAAAATTCCCTGAGCAGTTTCGGGTCTCAGGTAAAGATCCATTGCGGAATCTACAGAGGCTCCGAGTTTTGTACCAAACATCAAGTTGAATTGCTTTACATCAGTCCAGTTGCGAGAGCCGGATTCTGGGCAAGCAATTTCTAACTCCTCGATTAGCGCCTTTACATCTGCCAAATCCTCGTTTTCTATAGATCGGGACATTCTTTTTATGATTTGTTTGGCTTTGGTTTGATAGTCTATAACCCTTGGGTTGGTCGTTAAAAACTGATCTTTATTAAAAGCAGTTCCAAAACGTTTGGCTGCCTTGGAAATCTCTTTATTAATTTTATTTTCGATTTTAGCAACATAGTCTTCAATAAGGACATCGGCGCGGTACCTTTTTTTAGAATCCTTATTATCGATTAAGGGATCATTAAAAGCATCCACGTGACCAGAGGCCTTCCAGGTTGTGGGATGCATGAATATCGCTGCATCGATGCCTACAATATTTTCGTGGAGTTGCACCATGGCTTTCCACCAATAATCGCGAATGTTTTTCTTGAGGGCAACGCCATTTTGTCCGTAATCGTAAACAGCACTTAGACCGTCATAAATTTCACTGGACTGGAAAATAAATCCGTATTCTTTGGCGTGGGAGATCACTTTCTTAAAATTCTCAGTTTGTTGCATAGTGTGGCAAAAATAGGTCTTTTTCGTATTTTAGAAGTCACTCAAATCTTTTTCAATGAAAAATCTTGTTTTACCCAGCCTTCGTTCGTTTGCTGCTATCTTTTTTCCTGAGCTTTGCCCAGGCTGTATGAATACACTCCACGAGACCGAAAGGCTCATTTGCTGGGGTTGTCAATTAACGCTTCCTAAGACAGACCACCTTTGGGATTTTCAAAACGAAGTATGGGAAAAAATGAATCAATTCGTAAGGGTCGAACGGGTTGTTTCGCTTTTTGATTTTAATAAAAACAGTAGGGTCCAGTCTATCGTTGGATCAATTAAAATATAATTGTTATCAGGAAATAGGCGAGTTTTTGGGGAATTGGATTGCACCTCAAATTATGGTTTCAAAGGTATTTTCAGAAGTAGATGTCGTCTTGGCCTTAACCCTACATCCAGAAATACTCTGGCAGAGGGGCTAAAACCAAGTTCAAAAGTTTTCAGTTTTTTTGGCCCATCACTTGGGGCTTCCAGTGTTCAATGATTTGGTCATTAGAAAGAAAAAAACCAGACCATTGGAGAAGATAAAAAATACAGAAAGATGGGAGGAAGTGGATAACGCTTTTGCAGTTAAAAAATGCCAGAATAACACCTTTAAGTATTTCCTTTTGTCGATGATGTCATCACCACAGGTGCGACCCTCTCCAGTTGGGCCAATGCCCTATTGGAGGCTTGTGGAGCATCCATTAGTTTTGTGGCCCTTGCCAGTAGGTTGTCTTGATAATATTGTTTTATTTTGTGAAGACAAGTATGAGCATGTTAAAATTAGAAAAGTATTTTTTTCTTTTACTGGGAGTGTTTTTTTTTACGCAATGCGCCAAAAGAACCAACCCAACTGGAGGACCAAGGGATACACTACCCCCTATACTTTTAAATACTTCCCCCAAAATGAATACTACCTTTTTCGATAAAGAAAAAATCACCATCACATTTGACGAGTACATTAAGTTGAGTGATCTCAATAACCAGCTTATCATTTCCCCACCCATGGAGCAGGATCAATACAAGGTTAAACCTCAGGGAACTGTTTCAAAAAAAATTCAAATTGAGTTGTTGGATTCTTTAGTAGAGAATACCACGTACACTTTTAATTTTGGTCAAAGTATAGAAGATAATAATGAGGGAAATACGCTCCCATTTTTTCAGTATACCCTTTCCACTGGCCCGGTTATAGATTCTCTTGAAATCAAAGGACGGGTAACAGATGCGTTCAATTATGAAACCGAACCCTTTATATCACTGCATTTGTATCCTGTGGACAGCACCCATTCTGACTCTACTATTTTCCTCAAAAAACCATTTTACGTTACGAGCACTTTGGATTCTGTAATTTATAATTTTAAAAATATAAGACCTGATACCTACGAAATCATTGCGATCAAGGATGAAGCAAGGAATTATTTATTCGATCAAAATCAAGATAAAATAGGTTTTTTGGAGCAGCCCATCACACTTCCTCAAGATAGTATTGTCAACTTTAGAATCTTTAAAGAGACGCCAAATTTATTTTGGGCGCGCCCATTTTTCATCAACAAAAATCAAATTGGTTTTGGATACTATGGTGAAGCAGATCCCAGCGCGATTCAAGTGAAGAGTAAAGTGGACCGTGATTTTAGGTATTTAATCAATAAAAACCGGGAGATGGATACCTTAAATTTTTGGTTTAGAGGTCTAGACAGGGACTCATTGAAAGTGGGCATAAAGGAAAAGGACACTACCAAACAATACACCATTAAGTTTGGAAAAGTCCTCCAGGATTCTTTGGTGATAAGTCCAATTACATCACAGACCATGGGCCTATTGGATAGTTTTAAAATAGAATCGAATTTACCCTTGGTAAAAATTGATTTAGACCTGATCAAAATCATAGGCTTGGACTCCCTCCCTGTTTCCTTTAAAGCCTCATTGGATAAAAACTATGACAGGCTATCTCTTTTTTATGATTGGCTACCCAACGATGATTATAAAATTGAATTGCTTCCCAACGCGTTGGTCGACTTTTGGGGGAGTACACACGATACTTTAAGGTTTAGGGCCAAGACAAAACCGATTGAAGATTATGGAGAGGTTAAACTGCAAATCCTTCGCGAGGATCAAGCCCCTTTTATATTAGATTTGGTAGATTTGGATGGAGAAGCGATTCGGCGATATGATGAGCCAAATGACTTGGATGCTTTTGAGTTTAAATTCCTACCTCCTGGTAAATATCTTTTTCGTTACATCCGGGACAATAACAGAAATAAAAAATGGGACACGGGAAGCTACCTAAAAAAAATCCAACCTGAAATGGTTTATTATTCGAAAGATACCATCGATTTGAGGGCCAATTGGGAAATCAATCAGCAGCTCAGGATACCTTCAAAAGAACCATCTTTTTCTACTATAGATAGCTTGTAAATTTTAAATTAATTGTATTTTTAACAAAAAAATGGGCGTAGGAAATATTGTAATTGCTTCTTTATTGGTTTGTATTGTGCTGGGTGTTGTAGCCGTCGTTAAGTCGAGATTGTAACCGAGCCATACTACTTTTTTATACCCTTGTACACCGGGAATTAAGTAATTTTAAATTATTACAAAGTTAAAGAGTTAAGACAGGAGGTTACCGACTGATAAAAGATCCAAAAGACATATTTTTATGGAAGCTCATCCGATAGGTAGACGGCCCCATCGCCATTTTACCCAGTATTTCTCTCAATTACTATTCCTAATGTGATGAAGCACATTGTCAAATAAAAAGTGTCTTTGAGAGGTTTCGTGACAAAACGCTGAAAATTCTTACAACCACCTCTATAGAAAACATGCGTTCAAAAATTTAGAGTCGATTGATAAAACTCCCAAGGCTGTCTTTAAACTGAGTTCCCTCCAATGTTCTGAGTTTGTTTAGTTTCTGATGTGCTTCTAATCCCCACAATAGAAATTCAGCCATAAAGTAATAGTCTTTTTCTTCCAATTGCGGCTGTGCTTTTTTTATGATTTTTTTGATGGCGGGAATACTGTCCAAAGATTTCTGATAGTTTTTTTCATCAGTATCATCTTCGATGAACAATTCATTCTCCTTAAAAAACCATTCAAATAATGCATCATAAGGTCCTGCCTCATTCGGTTTTTCTAACTTTTCAATTTTTGGAAAATAGCTGGGAAACAGGGTTTTGATAGCATTGGTGATGAGCTGAAAAGCCACCTCATTGGAACCTTCTTGCTCTCCCTCATAAACGAGCTCTATTTTTCCAATCATGGCAGTAATTATCCCTAAGAAATCGCCCATTCTTATGTTGGTCTTACTGTCATGGGTAATGAGTAATCTTCTTTCTGCAGTACTGATTAAGTTTTCGTATGAAGTGATACTCATTCTGGTACTCACACCGCTTTTGGCGTCAACGAATTCACTTTTTCTGGCTTCAAAAGCAATTTGCTCCAAGAGATCTTTCGCCAGTTCTGGGACATATATTTGCGATTCGTTTGCTGAGCTAATATTGGCTTCTTGTGCTGTGATTTTTTTGCCAATAGCCAAACTGTGGGGATAATGCGTTAAAATTTGAGAACCTATCCGGTCTTTCAAAGGGGTAACGATGCTGCCTCTGTTGGTGTAGTCCTCGGGGTTGGCGGTAAATACAAACTGGACTTCGATGGAAAGCCTCAGCTTAAATCCTCTGATTTGAATTTCTTTCTCTTGCAATATAGAAAAAAGTGCCACCTGAATTCTAGCTTGTAGATCGGGCAGTTCATTGAGTACAAAAATACAACGATGCGCCCTTGGGATCATCCCGAAGTGTATAACCTGCTCATCGGCATAACTCAACTTTAGGGTGGCGGCCTTGATTGGATCAACATCTCCTATCAAATCTGCTACGGTGACATCTGGCGTGGCTAATTTTTCAAAAAAACGTTCGCTGCGGTGGATCCAATCAATGGGTGTTTCACCTCCTTTTTCATCAATTAATTCTATGGCCCATTTTGAAATAGGGTGCAGGGGATCGTCATTGATATCAGACCCTGCAACTACAGGGATCCACTCGTCGAGCAAGGCAGTCATTTTTCTGGCCAGTCTTGTTTTGGCTTGGCCTCTTAATCCCAAAAGATTGATGTTGTGACCTGAAAGAATGGCCCGTTCAACGTTTGGAATTACCGTGTTTTCGTAACCGATAAGTCCTGGGAAGGCACTTTCCCCTTTTTTAATTTTTTCCCTGAGATTTCTTGCGAGTTCTTTTTGAATGCTCTCAGGTTGGTATTCTGTTTTTTGAAGTGCTTTGAGAGTTTTTATTTTGGGTTTTTCCATGGGTTATCCGAATCTTTTTTTTCTGTTTTTTTCATAATCTTCAAAAATCATTTCACCGAGATTATTCAGTCCAGTGTAAAATGCTTTTCCATTATTCACCTTGGTAAATTCCTGAACAAATTGTTTAAGATAGGGGTCCGAGGCAATCATAAAAGTTGTGATGGGTATTTTAGTTTTCTTGGCTTGCTGTGCCATGAGATAACATTTTTCAACGATGGTTTTGTCCAACCCAACACTGTTTTTATAATAACTCCCATCGGGCATTTTAAGACAACTGGGTTTACCATCGGTAATCATGAAAATTTGTTTGTTGGTATTTTTTTTCCTGCGGAGCATGTCCATCGCCAATTCCAAGCCCGCTACGGTATTGGTATGGTAAGGTCCTACTTGAAGATAGGGAAGTTCTTGAATGGAAATCGGCCTGGCGTCGTTTCCAAAAACCAAAACATCTAAGGTGTCTTTGGGGTATCGGGTTATGATTAGTTCTGACAAAGCCATGGCCACTTTCTTGGCAGGGGTAATGCGGTCCTCTCCATAGAGGATCATGCTGTGGCTTATATCGATCATTAACACGGTACTCATTTGAGATTGATGGTGTTTTTTCTCCACCATTAAGTCATCTTGAGTAAGGTTAAACTCATCGATACCAGAATGAATTTGAGCATTTTTTATACTTTCAGTAAGAGCAATACTTTCTAAGGAATCTCCAAATTGAAAATTACTTAGGTCACCGGAGGTTTCATTTCCAACCCCAAGTTGATGGGTATTGTGATTTCCCAGACCAGACTTCCTGAGCTTACCAAAAATTTGATTTAGCGCATATTCTCTGAGCAGTTTTTCTGTTTTTGCAGTAATTCCCATAGAGCGCTCGGTCCCATCGGGTTTAATCTCCGCTTTTACATATCCTTTTTCCAACAAATCTTCGATAAAATCATCGATGGTGTATTCTTCATCTGTCAGCTGGTATTCCTTATCCAATTCCCGAAGCCAATCAATAGCTTCATCAAAGTCACCAGACGTATGGGTAATTAATTCCTTAAATATTTCAAAGAGTTTTTCAAAGGGAGATTTACTTATTTCTTTTGCTTGTTGAAATAAAATCCCCGTTCTAATGTTAGAAAAATTCATTCAATAAATATTATAGATTTCCATTCTTTTTCACCGATCATGCCTGGTTAAAATCATTGAGATGGTATCGTCTAAAAAGAATTTGATGGGGCAGAGATTCTCAAGGGATTTCTTCAGCAATTTTAATCAAATATAATTCAAAATATGATTACTGTCTTTCAAAAAAAGGTGGAAATTTAAATAGATTTTTCTCCTCCTTTTTTTGAACCTGGGACTTTGAAAGTTAAAATTCAAGACATTGCACTTAAATTTATTATATTTGCCCAGCATTATGAAAATCTATCAGAGGCGACCATCGAGTCCCTCTTTTTTTTGAAATGAATTTTAATAAAAGATTAGAAGCATTATTGACGTCGGCGCTGGAAGAATACCCGAAAATTTTTTTAGTGGAATTGAAAATTTCAGCTGACAAATCTATTAGAGTCATCTTGGACGGTGACGAAGAAGTTAACGTGAAAGATTGCATTAACATCAGCAGGGTCATAGAGGGTTCGTTGGATCGGGAAGAAGAAGACTTTAGTATAGAAGTTGCCTCTGCCGGAGTGGGCAGCCCGCTGAAGTTTCCCAGACAATACCCCAAAAACTTGGGCAGGAAGTTGGAAGTCATTTCAAATGAGGGATTGAAATACGAAGGCGCCTTGAAAAAGGTTGAAGAAAATGGGATTGAATTGGAGTGGAAACAAAGAGAACCAAAGCTCATTGGAAAAGGAAAAATAACAGTAACTAAAAATAAAACGCTCCTGTTTGATGAAATCAGTCAAACTAAGGTGCTGATTAAATTTTAAAAATTCACAGATGGAAAATTTAGCTTTAATTGATTCGTTTTCAGAGTTTAAAGATGAAAAATTAATTGATCGAGTTACACTGATGGTGATTTTGGAAGAGGTGTTTAGAAACACCCTCAAAAGAAAATTCGGTTCCGATGAAAATTTCGATATCATTATCAATCCAGACAAAGGAGATCTGGAGATTTGGAGAAATAGGATTGTTGTGAAAGACGGGGAAGTAGAAGATTCCAATCAAGAGATTGAATTGAAGGAAGCCCACAAAATTGAGCCAGATTTTGAAGTAGGTGAAGACGTTTCTGAGGAAGTAAAATTGATCGATTTGGGCAGGAGATCTATACAAACCCTGAGACAAAATTTGATCTCAAAAATATTTGAGCACGACAGCACCAACACCTTTAATCAATTTAAAGACCGATCGGGAGAACTATTTACTGCCGAAGTGCACCACATAAGAAATAGGGAAATCATATTATTAGACGACGATGGAAATGAAATTATTCTCCCTAAAGACCGACAAATACCTAACGATTTTTTCCGTAAAGGAGATAACGTTAGGGGGGTTATCGATTTGGTTGAATTAAGAGGAAACAAACCCAGAATCGTTCTCTCCAGAACTTCTCCTGTTTTTTTAGAAAAGCTTTTTGAACAAGAGATTCCCGAAGTTTTTGACGGATTGATCACCATCAAAAAGGCGGTGAGAATTCCTGGAGAAAAAGCAAAAGTGGCGGTAGATTCCTATGATGACCGCATTGATCCTGTCGGAGCATGTGTCGGTATGAAAGGTTCCAGGATTCATGGAATCGTCAGAGAATTGGGTAACGAAAATATTGATGTAATTAACTATACTAATAACCTCCAATTATTTATAACACGTGCTTTGAGCCCTGCCAAGATAAATTCTTTAAAAATTGATGAAGACACCAAAAGGGTCCAGGTGTTTCTTAATCCTGACGAGGTTTCAAAGGCCATTGGAAGAGGAGGTCACAACATCCGTTTGGCAGGAAAATTGACCGGCTACGAAATTGACGTCTACCGTGAAGGAGTAGAGGAGGATGTTGAATTGACGGAATTTACCGATGAGATTGATGCTTGGGTAATAGAAGAATTTAAAAAGGTAGGACTAGATACTGCAAAAAGTATTTTAGAACTCGACATAGCAGATTTGATAAAACGAACCGACCTTGAGGAGGAGACTGTGAAAGAGGTGTTTAAAATTTTAAATGCTGAATTTGAGGAGTAAACGTGGGGATTTTTCCTACTTTTGAAAGGAATTTAAACATATGGCAGAGACTTCAAAAATAAGACTAAACGTAGCCCTGAGGGAATTAAATATTTCTTTGGACCGTGCTGTAGAATTTTTGTCGCAACAAAATATTGAAATTGAAGGAAGGCCAACTTCTAAAATATCAAAGGAGGTCTATCAAGTACTTTTGGACGAGTTCGAAACCGATAAATCTAAAAAAGATGCCTCACAAGAGATCAGTGAAGAAAAACGAAAAGAAAAGGAATCTTTAAAACTACTGCAAGATCAGAAGGAACAGGAACGATTAGAACAACAGCAGAAGCGACAAGAAGTTATCAAGGCAAAGGCCTCGATTCAAAGACCGGTAACTCTCGGAAAAATCGACTTGGATGGTCCAAAGCCGCTACCCCCCTCACCAGCTAAAGAAGTAGAGACCCAAGCGGAGGTTAAATCGGAACCCGTTCAGGAGCCAGTAGAAAAAAAACACATAGAAAAGGCCGCCCAAGTTGAGGCTCCAATTATCCAGGCGGACAAAGGTGAGGTTGTTAAAGCAACAGAAGTTAATGATCCTTATGCCATAAAAACCAACTATAAGACTTTGACAGGCCCCAAAAAAACAGGGCAAACCATTGATTTAGATAAGTTTAATAAAAAAGAAAAAGGCGTTGAGGAGGCGAGAAAGCGAAAGCGTAAAAGAATCAGTAAAGAGCCTACATCCAAACCTCCTTCCAAAAATAACAACAACAGAAATCAAAGGGGTCCCAACCAAAATAATCCTCAAAACCAACAGCCGGTTAAGGCCGAGCCCACAGACGAAGAAGTACAAAAGCAAATTCGTGAAACCTTAGAGAAACTTCAAGGAAAGTCAAACAAGTCCAAGGGAGCCAAATACCGTAGAGATAAAAGAGATCAGCACCGTCAAAAATCAGAAGACGAACAGGCGGAGCAAGAGGCTAGCAACAAGATCATAAAAGCTACTGAGTTTATCACAGTAGGAGAAATTGCTACACTGATGGAGATCAGCTCTACAGAGATTATTTCTGCGTGTATGACCTTGGGAATTATGGTCACCATGAACCAGCGTTTAGATGCTGAAACGCTAAGTATAGTTGCTGATGAATTTGGTTACCAAGTCGAATTTGTCAAAACCGAACTGGAAGAAAGTATAAATGTGGATCAAGATCTAGGAGAAGATTTATCACCCCGAGCGGCCATTGTTACTGTAATGGGACATGTCGACCACGGAAAAACATCTTTGTTAGATTACATCAGAGAAGAGAATGTAATAGCAGGGGAATCAGGTGGGATTACACAGCATATTGGCGCTTATTCTGTAACCTTAAAGAATGATCAGAAAATCACCTTTCTCGATACACCAGGTCACGAGGCATTTACCGCCATGCGTGCGCGTGGAGCTCAGGTCACTGACATTGCCATTATTGTTATCGCGGCTGATGACGATATTATGCCGCAAACCAAAGAAGCTATCAGTCACGCGCAGGCTGCAGGAGTTCCATTGATATTTGCCATAAATAAGGTTGACAAACCCACTGCCAACCCAGACAAAATCAAAGAGGCATTGGCTGGAATGAATCTTATGGTAGAGGAATGGGGTGGAAAAATTCAGTCGCAAGACATATCCGCTTTAAAAGGAACAGGAATTGACGAGTTACTCGAAAAAGTCCTCTTAGAAGCAGAGTTATTAGAACTTAAAGCCAATCCCAATAGAAAGTCTAAAGGAACTGTCGTTGAAGCCTTTCTGGACAAAGGCAGGGGGTATGTTTCTACCATATTGGTTCAAACAGGAACCCTCCAAATCGGGGATTATATTTTGGCGGGAAAACACAGTGGAAAAATCAAAGCCATGTTCAATGAAAGGGGAAACCCCTTAGAGCACGTTCCCCCTTCTACACCAGTCTCAATTTTGGGGTTGGATGGCGCTCCGCAAGCGGGAGATAATTTCCATGTGCTGGAAGACGAAAAAGAAGCCAAGCAAATTGCCGCCAAAAGAACGCAATTACTCCG
Source organism: Flavobacteriaceae bacterium (assembly GCA_002716845.1). Lineage (GTDB taxonomy): Bacteria > Bacteroidota > Bacteroidia > Flavobacteriales > Flavobacteriaceae > UBA8316. The sequence goes on from PBCE01000022.1 coordinate 43,257, forward strand.
GGAGCAAAATGTTAGAACACAGAGACATATCACCCTCGACGAAATTGGAAGAAGGATTGCATTGGGAGAATTCAAAGAATTAAACTTGATTCTTAAAGGCGATGTAGATGGATCTGTTGAGGCCCTCACCGATTCTCTTCAAAAACTATCAACCGACGAAATTCAAGTCAATATTATACACAAGGGTGTAGGTGCCATTACAGAATCAGATGTTTTGTTAGCCTCTGCTTCCGATGCCATTGTCATAGGATTTAATGTACGACCCACGGGCAACGCTCGGATGATTGCGGAAAAGGAAGAAATCGATATCCGATCCTACTCCATTATTTATGATGCCATCAATGATGTTAAAGATGCCATGGAGGGGATGTTGTCTCCTGAAATGAAAGAGGAGATAACTGGAACCGCTGAGATTCGAGAAACCTATAAAATTTCCAAAGTAGGAACCATCGCTGGTTGTATGGTGAGCACTGGGAAAATTTACCGTAACTCAGGAATTCGATTGATCAGAGAAGGGGTGGTTATTTTTACTGGAAAATTGGCTTCACTAAAGCGTTTCAAAGACGATGTCAGGGAAGTGGCCAAAGGTTACGACTGTGGTATACAAATCAAAAACTTTAACGACATTAAGGAACTGGATGTCTTGGAATGTTTTCAAGAAGTTGCTGTCAAAAAGAAACTTTAGTCTTTAGTTTCAAGAAGAAAGGCAGACGGATAAGCTTTCTTGATTTCTTTAAGCTTATTGAGGCCGACATAATAGTTTTTAAAACGGCCTACCTGAACTTTGTAATTGGGTGTTTCGAAACTTAAATTCACTTCCCAGTAAGGAAAATCTAGTTTTAAATTTTCTAACAATTCTTGGGCCCTTTTGTTGTCACCATAAAACAATTGTATGGTGTAATAACTGGTAGCATAAGTTTCAGAATCTATTTGTTTTTTTGTCTCCATCAATCGGGTTATGGTAGAATCTTGTTCAACATTGACCACCGCCTGTTGTGCCTTCATTTCATTGAAAGACAGGTTTATTAAAATGATCGCAAATAGAATGTTATATTTAGTTTTACTCATATCACAAAAGAACAAAAAAAACGAAATATAGATTTTATAAAGTTGTATTAAATTAAATGACTATTTAGAATTAATATAAATTATAAAAATGTCTAAAGGTAGTCTTTAAGTTAAGAGGTCTATGACTTAAATTTGTAATGGATTTTAGAAAAATACATTGTTGGTGCTACCTAATAAACTGATTAGACCCATACTGAACCAGCCCTTACTCGCAAAAGTCGGTACTTTTACTACCGTCTTGTTATTATTTTTTACTTTCTTCTCATTGGGAGCACAAGAGTCTGATGTCCAGGCTGGAAAAAAGTTATTTAATTCAAATTGTGCGGCTTGTCACAAGCTCAATAAGAAAGCTGTAGGTCCGGCATTAAAGGGCGTTTCTGCTAAGTATGACCGAGAGTGGTTATACAGTTGGATAAAAAATAGTTCTGCCATGATCAAAGGTGGCGACCCTCAAGCAGTAGCTGTTTGGGAGGAATACAATAAAGTTGCTATGAATGCCTTTCCATTGCTGTCTAATACAGATATTGATAACATTCTTGCTTACACTGATTATATCCCTCCTGCTCCTGTGGCCTCAGCTTCAAGTGCACAGGCGATACCGGTTTCCTCTACTTCGAGCA
>PBCE01000006.1 GCA_002716845.1 Flavobacteriaceae bacterium
GTTAAAACTTTTTTTAACATGTTGGGCCCACTGGTCAACCCCGCTTTTCCAAAACACCAACTCACCGGCGTATTTAACTTGGAGCTGGCGCGCTTGTATGGCTACCTTTTTCAAAAAACCGACCAGCAATTCACCATACTTTATGCCTTGGATGGCTATGACGAAATATCCCTTACGGGGCCCGCAAAAGCCATTCGCAACCATGGGGAGACCCTAATCAGTCCCCGAGATTTTGGCATCGCCGAATTGACGGCCGATCAAATCAGTGGCGGGGATAACATTCCCTCCTCCGCAGCTATTTTTAGCGCAGTCTTGGAAGGGAAAGGAACCGAAGCACAACAAAATGTGGTATGTGCCAATGCCGCTATGGCCATCGCCACGGCGACAGACTGCAGCCCACAAGTCGGGTATGAAAAAGCAAAAGAATCCTTGCTTTCTGGAAGTGCCAATACGGCCTTTAAAACCCTTAAAAAACTGAGCGCTGTATGAACATTTTAAACCGCATCATTGAGGATAAAATCAAAGAAGTAAGCCTTCGAAAAAAGATATTCCCCAAGGCTTACTGGGAGTTATCGCCCCTTTTTGACCGCAGTACTTTTTCTCTGTCCCAAAGACTAAAAAGCAGCAACTCAGGCATCATTGCGGAACACAAACGTCGCTCTCCTTCCCGGGAAAATATAAACAGCAGTCTGACGGTACATGAAGTTGCAAAAGGCTATGCATCGGCAGGTGTCTGCGGCATGTCTGTTCTTACGGACCTTAAATATTTTGGCGGAAGCCTTGAAGATTTAACAGCAGCGCGCGCGGTTTGTGACCTGCCTTTGTTACGCAAAGAATTCATCATTGATCCCTACCAATTGGTAGAGGCCAAAGCCCATGGAGCCGATGTGATCCTTTTAATCGCTGCGGTTTTGGAGCGACAACAAATTCAATCCCTTTCCTCCATTGCCCAATCCCTTGGGTTAGAGGTGCTGTTGGAGGTCCACAACGAGAAAGAATTACAAAAGGCGATAATGCCATCCATCGATATGATGGGGGTGAACAACCGTAACCTAAAAACGTTTGACGTCAGTCTTGACATCAGCAAAACATTAGCCGAAAAAATTCCCGATGATTTTATCAAAGTATCTGAAAGTGGAATCAGCGCAGTTTCAGCCATTGAAAGTCTAAAACCTTATGGATATCAGGGCTTTCTCGTCGGAGAGAATTTTATGAAAAACCCTTTTCCCGGGGAGGCTGCTGACCAATTTATTAAAAAACTAAGCCCATGAAGTTAAAAGTTTGTGGCATGCGTTTCGCCGAAAATATCGGTCTGCTGAGCAACTTAAGTCCAGACTATATGGGTTTTATCTTTTGGAAACCCTCCAAAAGGTATGTCGATAAAGACACCCCCGTATTGCCTCAAAATATCAAAAAAACAGGAGTATTTGTCAATGATACTTTGGAATACATCATGGAGGCGATCGAAAAACACCAGCTCCAAGCCGTGCAACTACACGGCGAAGAGCTCCCATCGTTTTGTAATAAAATACGCTGCACTGGGGTCGAAACCATTAAGGCCTTTGCGGTAGATTCCGATTTTGATTTTTCCATTTTAGACCCCTATGAAAATGACTGCGATTTTTACCTATTCGACACCAAGGGTGATCTTCCCGGTGGCAATGGTCAGCAATTTGACTGGTCGGTATTAAAGGACTATCCCTCCAGCAAACCCTTTTTTTTAAGCGGGGGTATTGGCCCTGCAGATCAAAGTGCCATCGCATCGATAATTAGCTTAAATTTGCCACTTTATGCAGTAGACATTAACAGCCAATTTGAGGTGGCCCCGGCCGTCAAGGACATAGAAAAAATAAAAGCGTTTAAAGCAATACTATAAATGAAATACCAAGTAGATGAAAAGGGATTTTACGGTGATTTTGGGGGAGCTTACATACCCGAAATGCTGTATCCCAATTTAGAAGAGTTAAGAAAAAATTACATTCAGATAAGCTCCTCTGAAGAATTTCAAAAAGAATTTAATTACTTACTCAAAGCCTATGTAGGTCGTCCTACTCCGCTTTATTATGCAGAACGGCTGTCCGAGAAATACGAAATAAAAATTTACCTTAAAAGAGAGGACTTGTGCCACACTGGGGCCCACAAGGTAAACAACACCATCGGTCAAATTTTGATGGCCAAACGACTAGGGAAAAACCGTATTATCGCAGAAACCGGTGCAGGACAGCACGGTGTTGCCACGGCCACTGTCTGTGCATTGATGGGGATTGAGTGCATCGTGTACATGGGCGCACTGGACATCAAACGCCAAGCACCCAATGTGGCCAGAATGAAAATGTTAGGAGCGGAAGTCAGGGCGGCAAAGTCGGGCAGTAAAACCCTTAAAGACGCCACCAATGAGGCCATTCGTGACTGGATCAACAACCCTGTAGATACCCATTACATCATCGGATCAGTGGTGGGTCCCCACCCCTACCCCGATATGGTAGCGCGTTTTCAGTCGGTGATTAGTGCCGAAACCCAAACCCAATTGATGGAACAAGAGGGGCGTGATTATCCCGACCATGTCATTGCCTGTGTCGGGGGAGGCAGTAACGCCGCTGGACTATATTATCACTTTTTGGAAGACCCACGCGTCAATATTATCGCTGTCGAAGCCGCTGGTAAAGGTATAGACTCGGGCGCCAGCGCGGCTACTTCTGCTCTGGGAAAAGAAGGGATCATCCACGGGAGCAAAACCCTGCTCATGCAAACCCCCGATGGACAAATCACTGAGCCCTATTCCATTTCCGCGGGACTCGACTACCCCGGCGTGGGGCCGCTACACGCCCACCTCTACCGCAGCAAAAGGGCCGAATTTATATCCATCCCAGATCAGGAAGCCATGGACTGGGGCTTGACACTTTCCCAAATGGAGGGAATTATTCCTGCTATTGAAACAGCACATGCTTTTGCGATATTAGATGTAAGAAAATTCTTATGTGATGAGATCATCGTTTTCAATTGTTCTGGTCGTGGAGATAAAGATTTAGACACTTATATTGATTATTTTAAACTCTGATGAACCGCATTGATAAAACCCTTAGTGGCGACCAAAAAATATTGTCGATTTATTTTTCAGCAGGACATCCCGAGTTGGAAGACACAGTACCTATAATCAAATCCTTGCAGGACGCTGGAGTGGATATGGTCGAGATTGGTTTACCCTTCAGTGACCCATTAGCAGATGGACCCACCATTCAGGAGAGTGCAAGCCGCGCCTTGCGTAACGGCATGACCACCCAAAAGCTTTTTGATCAACTGCAAAACATCCGCGACAGCATTCATATTCCCTTGGTTTTAATGGGCTATTTCAATCCCATGATGCAATACGGTATTGAACGGTTTTGCCAACAATGTGCGCATATCGGAATCGATGGATTAATCATCCCTGACCTCCCCATAGACCTCTATCAGGAACGCTACTGCGCCCTTTTAGAACAATACCATCTGTACAATATGTTCCTTATCACCCCCCAAACATCGGCTGAGCGCATCCGATACATCGACCAGGTTTGCAATGGTTTCATCTACATGGTGAGCAGCGCCAGTGTAACCGGAGCCAAAAATACTTTTGGCAACGCCCAAGAATCTTACTTTAAAAGGATTCGTGATATGAAACTCAACACCCCTCAACTGGTCGGTTTTGGTATCAGTAATGCTGCTACCTATACCATGGCCACCCAATACAGCAGGGGGGCCATTATTGGGTCCGCTTTTATTAAATTTTTGGAAAGTGAAGGCGTGAATAAAATTTCAAATTTTATAAAAGATATCCGTTAGTTTTTATATGTTTTAAATATCAGATCCCTTAAATGACAATATTAACTGTCATGTTAGTCTTTTGATTAATTGCAGTTATTAATATATCAGAGTACTCATCTCCAATGTTTTACCTTTTTCTTAATTCTATGTTTACTATATGACATTGTTCTTTTCACCCTCTGTTTAAAAATCTATTCCTCCATTTTTATTGTTTTAGCTTTATTTAGTGCCATAATGACGGTGTTTCTCGCTTAATGTTTTTTTAACTCAAAAAAACGCATGAGTAACTTTGAAAATCAAATCTATCAACTGAAATCAGAGTCACATCAGGCGCAAATGAACCTACACTTTATTTTTAATGTGTTGAACAACATACAAAGTGTGTTGATTCTAGAATCAGAAAAAGAAATCAACTACTTTATGGGTCATCTTCCCAAATTTGTGCTCCTTACTCTGAATATGACAAAGCAAAAATTCGTTGCTCTTTCAGAGGAAATAGAATACTTAAAAAGTTATCTTGAACTCCAACGCCTCCAATCCAATTCAAAATTCGACTATTGTTTCGACATCAGTTTTGATTTGAATATTTCAAAAATTCATTTGCCCCCACTGCTCCCTCAACCATATGAAATCAAAGACCATTCAACAACACCACTGGAACTAATAACAGTACCTTTGTGTATCAAGCGCTTTACTCGAACTCCTCGGGAAGTCGCAACACGGCAGTGGGCTATCGATCCCTTTACGCCAATTCGACAGGACACACTAACACCTAAATTGGATATCATTCATTAACTTCAAATACCACAGGAAAGTACAACACTGACAATGGTTTTTGTGGGCTCTACTAAAATACCACATGAAGCTACAACACTTCGGGTGGATATCAGGCACTTTTCTTAAAAAGAACGGGAACCTTTAATACCGAAAATGGATATCGAGTGCTCTACAACAACACCAAGGGTTATCACGATAGTACCTATGGAAATTATGCACTCTACTAAACACCACAGGTAGTGAAAATACCACAACGGGATATCAAGTACTGTATTACAATTCAACGGGTGTGTACAATACCGCAAATGGATTTAAAAACTCCTTAGAAATACTGCCAGAGTCTCCAACACGGCAGTTGGATATAGGGCGCTCAATGACAACATTACCGGAAGCGGAAACATCGCCGTTGGAAATTCTTCTCAGTCCAATAACACCATCGGATACCGGAATAACTCCTTAGGCTATTATTCCCTTGCCAACATTACGACTGATGATTACAATAGGCGATTGGAAATACAGCCGGGTCAAATACCACTCCTGAAAACAATAATATTTCGATTGGCAGTGGTGCGCAACCCAAAAGCTACTCAGCCAGTAATCAAGTTACTATAGGAAACAGATCGTATAATTACTATCGTGCGTATCGGGGGTGGAATAATATTTCCTACAGAAGGCTTAAAAAAATATCAACTATTCCGTACTGGATTGCGCCTAATCTATAAACTAAAACCCGCGGATTTCATTTATTTGAATGCCACCAATGGAAAAAAGACGTCGGTTTTCTCGCCCAAGGTGTTGCCCACGTAATGGAATAGGAAGGTTATGCCCATTCGGATGTCGTTCAGTTTTTGATGAAGAAGCGGGGACCTTAGGGCTAAAATACACCGGCTCTATTCCCCTTCTTACTCAAGCGGTAAAGGAATTGGATGCCGCGCTTAAAGAATCTCAGCAAATACAAAGAGAGCAACAGGCAGCTTTTGACTTAAAGTTAGCACAACAACAAAAAGTAATTGAGGCGTAAAAAATACGTTGTAGTGTTTCCCCAATTTGATCTGAAGTGTGGGGATCAAAATGGAGTTTTGGAAACAAATTTTCCTACTTACTATATTTATGAAAAATTAAAAAATAAGTAAGTGGCCCACAAACCCGAAATTAAATAGTAAAATTCGATTTGCGGGAACCATAGCAGTAATGGCTACCAGATAGCAGCAAAATGCAAAGAGAATGCATAGAAAAATAATCATAAGTAAGTTTTTTTAATGTATAGGCGTTTTTATACCTACCATTAACTATCAGTATTTGAGGTCCAATCAACATACAAAAAAAACAGAATAGTCTACTAAGAGATCATATTGAGAAATTGCACTTCTTTTGGGGTGAGCATTCTCCACCGGCCTCTGGGAAGGTCTTTTTTGGTGAGTCCCGCAAGTAACACCCGATCCATGGCGGACACTTTGAGGTCTCTTTTTCGAATCATTTTTTTCAGTAAGCCTGGACCGATATTTACGGTATCGATTCCGATCTCCTTTTTGGTTCCACCAAGGATATATGCAGCGGATTTTACCTTGTGCAGCTGTCCCTCAATCCTAACCCCATTGGTAAGGGCCTCCAAGTCAGCTGCATCAGCGTTATCCTCTAATGTAACTTGATATAGGGTATTGTAGCGCGACTTGGGATTTGCCAGCTTTCGGTGTAGCTTTTCATCGTTGGTCATCAACAACAATCCGGTTACGGTTCTTCCCATATCTCCCACCGGAGGGAGCTTTTGGTATTTGTCAGTGCGAACGAGTTCTTGTATAGATTTTTTGATATTACCTCCTTGCTGGGTCGCGACAAAGCCTTTGGGTTTGTTTAACAATAAATAAATGGGAGGGCTGGACTGTACCGGCTGGTTGTCGTACCGGACGTCATCGCCCCGCTGAACCTGAAAGCCCATGGCGGTTACCACTTTGCCGTTGACCCTTACCAATCCCATGGCGATGAGCTGGTCTGCTTCCCGACGGGAGCAAATCCCAGCATTAGACAAAAATTTGTTTAAACGGGTTCCGCCTTCCCTTTTGGGGTTGTTTTGATTTTCTTTTGCTGGCATATTACTCCCCATGAATATGGGTTTTTCTCTTGTTAAACCGCAGCACGCTATGCACCTCAATGGAATTCAAAGGTACGTTTTTTTGCAGTGGAGCTCCACCTCCATCGCTTTAATCGCAATTAAAAGTATGGATCGCTTGGATGGAATAATTCGCGTTGTTTTTTTGCATGGCCTCCCAGTCTGCAGTAAATCCCAAAAGGAAGCCTCCCCCACCCGATCCACAGAGTTTGAGATAATATTCATCGTTTGCCAAACCTGATTTCCAGAACTGGTGAAAGGCTTTTGGGATCATGGGTTTAAAATGCTGTAAGCTTAGCTCCGACAGTCGTTTTACACTCTGCATCAAGGCGCCCCATTGTCCCCCGTGTAAGCGTAAGATACTGTGATCGGTCTGTGCTGTAAATTCATGAAAACTGTTATTTCGGAATTTCTGATCATTCATTTTTTCCAAAAAAAATCGCACCAATGGTGCTGTTTCCCTTTTGGTGGTCGTGTCCAGAATAAAAATGGCGCCTTTACCCCAAGGCTGCGCGGTAGGAATTTCAGTGGTTTCAATGCGGTCCTTGCCTTGGATGAGCAAAGGGCTTTGCAGATAACTGTTGAGTGGGTCCAGTCCCGAAGATTGTCCATGGAAAAAGGATTCCATGGACGCAAAAGCTTTTTTTAAAGCGATCATTTCTTTGGGATTTGGGGTGGGCTTTGCGGGTATTTTATCGAGGGCATACTGATGGTAAAGTGCTGCTACCAGTGCTCCACTGCTGCCGAGGCCATAGCCTTGGGGAATGCTACTAATGAACGCCAGGCCTTGATCCAAGTCCGTTTTAAGGGTTTTCCAATCCAGGCTAAGCGCAGTTTTTTGTAAGTATTGCTGAAATTTACGGATGTTTTGGTTGGAGGCCCTGCGGAGAGGGTTAGAAAGCCCTCCGACTTGGAGCTGGCCAGAGTATTCAGGATAGGGAATGGAAAGTCCTTTGGCCCCTTCGATAATTCCATACTCTCCAAAAAGTAAAATTTTTGCAAAAAATATTCGCGCTTTCATGCTCATGTACTATAATTTTTGTGCCCCCATCCCCAACTGATCTGAAATGTATTGCCCTTCCTGACAATGAGCTACCAAATCAGATTGGATAAAATCTGTGATGGGTTGCTGCTGTGCTTTTGGATAGAGCAAATGGACATTGGCGCCAGCATCGAGAGTAAAACAAAGGGGCAAGTGGGTTTCATTTCTAAAAGCCACTGTTTTGTGAATTATGGCTAGGGTTTGCGGTTGCATCAACACAAAACGAGGGTTGGAGGTCATCATCATCGCGTGGAGGGAAAGGGCTTCTGCCTCTGTGGTATCGATGAATAAATCCAAGTCGCCCGTGGCGAGTGCCGTCTTTATATGGTTTAGATTTTGATTGGCCTGTTCAAATCGCTGGGGGGCAAAGGGGTGTCCCTCCATAAGTCCATGGCCCAGGGTGCTACTCACTTTTTTCTGTCCTTTGTCCACAATCAAAATGCTGTCTTGATAATCGTCAAAAACGCTGTGGAGAACGGTCAGGGGGGCAATCGCATAGTGGTCACTGCTTTTGGAGTAGGCGGTGCTTTCGCCCCATACCATTAGGGGTCCAGCGATACTTCTCGCCGCACTTCCCGATCCCAATCGCGCTAAAAAAGAAGCCTTTTTTAGAGAATCGGCTGTACTCCACTGAGGGTGGTGCATTTTTTCAAAAGCCACCACACACAATGCCAAAGCCGCCATGGCGGATGCTGAGGAGGCAATACCGCTGCTGTGGGGAAAAGAGTTCTCGGTAGCGATGAACAAATGGTGGTTTTCCAAGGAAGGCAAATAGGGATAAACACGATCTAAAAACTGCTTTATTTTAGGATGGAAGTCAGCTTTTTCCTGCTGATCGAATAAAAAATCGAAAGCGGTATCATTGGCTTTTCGGGGCCTGAAACGCACTTCGGTTTTGGTCACACATTGGGAGAGGGTAAAACTAATGGAAGGGTTTTTGGGCAGCTGTTGGCCGTATTTCCCCCAGTACTTTACCAATGCAATGTTACTAGGGGACTGCCAAGCAGTGCGAAATTCGCCCTCGAAATTTTTTGAAAAAACAAAAGAATCCTCAATCATTAAAACAAAGATACTTGATGCTTTGGGTGGAAAAAAATATTGGTGGTCGAAATTGTGTAGTTTTGTGTATGAAGAAGAATATGTATTTCACCATTGCCGCAGCGGTGTTGCTGTGCTTGGGGATTGGTTTTTTAACAGGTCAGGTTACTCAGATGTCGGTTAAAACATGGTACACGACCTTAGAAAAGCCTTTCTTTACCCCCCCCAACTGGCTTTTTGCTCCTGTTTGGACCCTACTTTACTTGATGATGGGGGTGGCTACGGGTAGGATTTGGTACCGCGGTTTACAAAACAAAAAAGTAAAAACCGCATTGTATTTTTTTGGACTTCAAATCTTGTTCAATGGACTTTGGTCATTAGTGTTTTTTGGTTTGAGAAATCCTAAAGGGGGTATGCTTGTAATAGTGATACTGTTTTTTTTGATCTTAAAGACGGTCCGAAATTTTAATAGGGTTGATCGGTTGGCGGCACTATTACTTTATCCCTATCTGCTCTGGGTTGGTTATGCAAGTCTGCTCAATGGCGGGATTGTTGTGCTTAATTTTGCGTAACTTTAGGTTAGAGCCAAACCTACTTCCATGTTCTTAAAATTTCCCCTAATGGGCACCTTACTCGGCTTTGTCTATCTGTTTTTTAGTGGATGGTTTTTTTAAGACTATATCGTTGCAGATTTTTTTTCACAACACCAGCTAAATTTAACTGTTGACATTGCGCCTGATATGCACTATATCACCTTTGGTGTATTGATTCAAGCCTATGTCATTTCTCTGATTTACAGTCGCTGGGGGTGGGGAGATTATCTCGCTATTGGTGGTTTTAGGGTGGGCGCTTTGAACGGTGTTTTTGTTGGATTGGGTATGAACATGATCAGCTTGGGAACTTTAGCATTGATTGATTTTGAGGCGACTGTGGTGGACGGAGTTTAGAGTATGGTATACTTTGGAATCGCAAGTGCTTTGAACGGTTTGATTTTCAAAGGGTTTAATTGAATTTAAATGTATGTGGAATCCACTTTAAAAATAAAATGAAATATCTATCTAAAGGCGGTATTGATTAGATAGGAATTATTTTTTTAAAAGCAACTTTAAAAAAGAAGAATTTTCCTACACTCAAAGAAGGATTAAATAGATACGGTAACCAATTATTCGGGTGCTAATTCTACTTTTAGCCCTTCTAATTTTTCATCCATTTGTATCTGGCAACCCAACCTGCTGTTTTCTTTAACGTTGAAAGCTTCCGAGAGCATGGCTTCTTCGTCGGGAGATTTTTCCTTTAGTGGGTGTTGGCTTAGCACATAGCACTGGCAAGAAGCACACATGGCCATCCCTCCACAAGTACCCTCGACGGGTAGTTCATAAACTTTACATACTTCCATAAGGTTCATTACCATATCGGTGGGGGCCTGCAAAGGGTGGGCTTGACCGTCACGATCAATCACTGTGATGTTAATCTCCATTTAGTCGATGGTTTTTATGGTAGATTTTTGGGCTTCTTTTCGGCTTCCGTCGAAACCTGAAATACCGCTTACTGTGGTGTATTTTAAAACATTTCTTTTGTCCGGGTGGATGCGTTGAAACGCACTTTGGCACATTAAAGTCGCCTCGTGAAAGCCACAGAGAATGAGTTTTAGTTTTCCTGGATAGGTGTTGATGTCTCCAATGGCATAGATACCAGGAATATTGGTTTGGTAGTCCAAACTGTTGTTTACTATAATGGCGTTTTTTTCAATTTCGAGTCCCCAGTGGGCCATGGATCCCAATTTGGGTGTAAGGCCAAAAAGTGGGATAAAATAATCCACGGGCTGTTCTGCTGTGGTTTCTCCGTGATTTATGGTAAGTGAGGACAAATGGTTGTTGCCCTTTAGGGCGGTTACCTCTGCTGGTGTAATCAGCTGTATTTTATTTTTATTTTTAAGGGCCTGCACTTTTTCAACGGAGTCCAATGCTCCTCTAAATTCATTGCGCCGGTGGATTAGAGTGACATGCTCCGCCAACGATGCCAGAACAATGGTCCAGTCTAATGCGGAATCTCCTCCTCCCGCAATAAGTACTTTTTTATCGCGGTATTTCTCAGGATCTTTAATTATGTAGTCCACCCCCTTGTCTTCCCAATGCAGCAGATTGGGCAAATCAGGTTTACGGGGCTCAAAGGTCCCCAGGCCTCCAGCAATGGCAATGACTGGGGCTTGGTGCTGGGTACCCTTATCCGTGGTGACCACAAAGCCGCCGTCGGCTTGTTTTTCGATGTCTTGCGCGGTTTCGCCCAAAGTAAAACCCGGCTGAAAAGGTTGGATCTGTTCCATCAACTGACCGACCAAATCCCCAGCCATTATTTCGGGTCGTGAGGGGATATCATAGATGGGTTTCTTGGGGTAGATCTCGGCACACTGCCCACCGGGTTGGGCCAAAGAATCGATAAGGTGGCATTTTAACTTTATTAGTCCCGCTTGGAATACGGCAAACAGTCCCGTGGGACCTGCGCCTATAATGATGATATCGGTTTTGATCATTTTTACTCGGCCTCTACGCTCACAACTTCCTCGATCTGAGGGACGTACTTTTTTATGGTCATTTCCACTCCAGATTTTAATGTCATCTGATTGACGGTGCAGGACACACAAGCGCCGTGGAGTTGCACTTTTACTTTTTTGTCATTTTCTATAGCCACCAATGAAATGTCACCACCATCAGAGGCTAAAAAAGGTCGGATCTCGTCCAATGCTACCATTATTTTTTCTTTGATCTCTTTTGAATCCATATTATTTATTTTACGGCAGCACACCCCACCATATTAGTGATGGCTACGGCCTTGGTTGGAGGTAAATTGGTATTTCTTTTAAGCAGTTGGGTGACCAAATTCTGGGTCAGCTCTACTATGGATTGTTGTACGGGGGTCCCATGCTGCAGGGCAGCTGGTCTTCCCATGTCGGCAGCTTCTCTCACACTTTGTACAATAGGGAGTGCGCCCAGGAAAGGAACATTTTTGTCTAGTGCCAAGTGTTCTGCTCCTTGCTTCCCAAAAATATAATACTTGTTGTCGGGGAGCTCTTCGGGGGTGAAATAGGCCATGTTTTCGACAATGCCCAAAACGGGTACTTGTATGTTATCTTGTTGGAACATGGCAATCCCTTTTTTGGCATCTGCCAAGGCTACATTTTGCGGAGTGCTTACAACCACGGCACCATTGAGGGGGAGAGACTGTACGATGCTCAGGTGGATGTCTCCAGTTCCTGGAGGAAGATCAATGAGAAGAAAGTCTAGCGTGCCCCAATCTGCGTCAAAGATCATTTGATTCAGCGCTTTTGCAGCCATGGGCCCCCGCCATATAACGGCCTGATCGGGTTGAGTGAAAAATCCAATGGACAATATTTTTACCCCATAATTTTCGATAGGGGCCATTTTAGATTTACCGTCTACATTGACGGAAAGGGGTCGCTGACCTTCTATGTCAAACATGGTAGGTATGGAAGGGCCATAGATATCGGCATCCAAAACACCTACTTTACACCCCATTTGGGCTAGTGTGACGGCCAGGTTGGCAGTAACCGTAGATTTTCCAACCCCACCCTTTCCAGAAGAAATGGCAATAATGGAATCAACTCCAGGGATTGCTTTTCCTTTGATGGGGGCAGGCTGTTTGGGCTTGTCTACTTTAGTATTGATCTTGATCTTGGCCTTGGGGTGGACCTTTTTGTGAATGACCTCGAGTAGCGTTACCTCTAATTTTTTTCTCGCTTGCAGGCTGGGGTTGGTCAGGCGAACATCAATATCGATTTCATCTCCAAACACCATGATATTGGTCACTGCCTCACTGTCAATCAAATTTTCATCTCCGCCAGGGGCCGTGATTGTTTTAATTGCCTCTTCCACATCTTGCTTATTGAATTTCATCTTCAGCGAGCTTTTTTTATTTACTACAAATATACTTTAATCTGTTTGGAAACAAAAGTTTAGATTTAAATTTCAAAGGGAAGAAGCCCTGTATTTGGATCCCAAAAAACGGTATTGAAATCGACCACTTGATCTTGTTTGACCGAAATCCCCTCATTTTCGAGTAATTGCTGCATTAATATGGAACCTGAGAAATGGTGCTTTCCAGTCAATAATCCATTTCTGTTAACTACCCTGTGGGCGGGTACTTCGGGGTGACTGTGGGCGGCGTTCATGGCATAGCCCACCATTCTTGCGCTTTGTGGGTGACCCAAATATTTTGCAATGGCGCCATAAGAGGTGACTCTTCCTGGGGGAATCTGTTGGACCACTTGGTAGACTTGATGATAAAAATGAGACATCAGGCGAATTTAAATTGGAGGTAGTTAATGGGATTATTTTGCTCTAAAAACATTTTTTCGTAAAAGGTTTGGACTGCCACCGCAGTTTTTGGGGCATGGGGGTTTTTATAAATGTCGTGGTGGGCGGAAATCAATTCAAAAGTAGGGTCGTCTATGATCCCCAGGGTGTATCCGAAAAGAAAAGCACTGTCTGTTTTGAGGTGAATACTCCCCTTGGGGTGTAAAACCTTCTGGTATCGTTTTAAAAAATCGGGATGGGTGAGGCGGTGTTTTGCCCTTTTAAATTTGATTTGTGGATCGGGA
Source organism: Flavobacteriaceae bacterium (assembly GCA_002716845.1). GTDB lineage: Bacteria > Bacteroidota > Bacteroidia > Flavobacteriales > Flavobacteriaceae > UBA8316. The sequence goes on from PBCE01000006.1 coordinate 13,381, forward strand.
AATATGATCCAAATTTCTGCTACCTCACCGTCAGCAAACAAGGTATCGATCAACTCTATTTGTGCTCTGATAAATGCCACTTGGTCGCGATTTTCCTGGATGGCTGTTTTTGCACCCCGCCAAAATCTGGCCCCTTTGATATCGATACCAATGTAATTCCTTTCGGGATTTTGAGCGGCAAGATATAAGGTGTACTCTCCTTTTCCACAGCCCAATTCTAAGACAATGGGGTGGTCATTTTTAAAAAAACTTTTGCTCCATTGTCCTTTGAGAGTGAAGGCATCTTTCTCCAAAATGGCCCTTTCGGGTTGGATGACGTTTTTAAAGGTTTCGTTCTCCTCAAAACGTTTGAGTTTATTTTTGCTTCCCATATATGAGTAAAAGAGCCAATTGATGGGTAAATTTAACCAAAGGGAAATTAACTGGGAGGCTTAGCGCTTTCTTTCTGATGTGATTCAAGGGTAAAAGAAAATTCCGACCCTACCCCTATTTTACTCTCTACCAGAAGTTTTTCTTGGTGTGCCTCAATGATGTGTTTTACGATGGCCAGCCCCAAACCAGACCCCCCACCTTTACGGTTTCCAGATTTGTCCACACGATAGAACCGTTCAAAAAGTCTCGGTATGTTTTCCTCCTCTATGCCTTCGCCGTTATCAGTAATTCTGACAATTATTTTTTCAGGGCTCAATCTTTCAACAGCCACTTCTGTTTTTCCTTTATCTAATCCGTATTTGATCGAGTTGATGATGAGGTTGGTCAGCACCTGCAGGATACGTTCCATATCGCCAAAAACCATAATCGGGTCGGGGTATTCTCGGTCAAAGGACAGGCTAATATTATTCTTTGCGGTTTGCATTTCCAGCAGATCAAATACGTTTTCTATAAGTTGAATCACATCAAAATAGCTGCGGTCAAGGGTCTGAATTCCCGACTCAAATTGGGTAATCAGATCAAGATCCTTAACAATATAAATCAGTCGATCAACACCCTTTGATGTTCTTTTTAGGTATTTATTTCTTAAGTTTTTGTCGTCAATTGCTCCATCTAAAAGGGTGTCAACATAGCCTTGAATTGTAAAAAGTGGAGTTTTAAGTTCGTGCGAAATATTACCAAAAAATTCTTTTCGATAATTTTCCTTGTCTTTTAGCAATTCAATTTCTAATTTTTTGTCATCAGCAAACTTCTGCATGCTGAAGCGAAGTGCTTCCATGTCTGACTGAATGGTTTGCTGACTCATAGAAACACCTGCTGGAGCTAGGTCGTTGTAGATGGTTTTAATTTTTTTTAGAATAAAACGCTCTATTCTGTAGTATATCAAAAATACTGAAAACAAGAAAAAGACAACAATTAGTCCTGCCATGACGAACACGGTGATTTTATTAATCTCGAATTTGAAAATTAGGAAGAGGACTGCAATTAATACCATGAGCAACAAAACCAACAGGGCTGAAAGCCTTATTGCTACTCGATAATTCTTAAATTTTGACACTTAGATTATTTGGGGTTTCTGAATTTATATCCGACTCCCTTTACGGTTTTGAAGTACTTATCTCCAATTTTTTCTCTGAGCTTTCTGATGTGTACATCTATGGTTCTGTCTCCAACTACCACTCCACTACCCCATACAATTTCCATTATTTTTTCTCTTTTAAACACCTTATCGGGTTTTGAAGCCAAAAGAAATAATAATTCAAACTCTTTTCTGGGCAAAGTTAGCGAATTGCCATTTTGGGTGACTTCATATTGATCTTTGTCAATAATCAATTTACCGAATCCTAATTTTTCGGTCTGCTCTTCTTTTTTCAACCTTCGAAGCAATGCTTTGATTTTAGAAATCAAGATTTTAGGCTTAATGGGCTTGGTGACATAATCGTCTGCGCCTGCATCAAAAGCGGCTACGTAGGAATAATCTTCTCCTCTTGCTGTGAGAAACATGATGATGGTATTGTTAAATTTTGGGTCCTTTCGAAGCATTTCGCAGGCCTCAATTCCATCCATCTCTGGCATCATAACATCCATGATTATTAGATGGGGAAATATTTTCTGCGCTTTTTTTACTGCTTCACTTCCGTTGGTGGCTGTTTTTGTCTGGTAACCCTCTTGGTCTAGGTTGAACTTTATAATCTCGATGACATCGGGTTCATCGTCTACCAAAAGTATTTTTATGTCTTTTTTTTTCATGACGTAATATTTATAAATATATAAAAATCTATAACCGTGTATGTTAATAAATTATGAAATTAATAGTTTGGTCTGCAGCGCCATATAATTTTATAAATTTGAAGTGTATAAGCTTTTAGAGTTTGAGATTTACAGTTTTCCTTTTTTTGTTTATGTCTTGTTTGGGCCTCGCTGCGCAACAGGAAGCTGTGGAATCTTTTAATAAAAATTCTGAGGAAAAATTAGCGTTCCAGCTATACCCCAATCCCATGACCGGAAATACGCTAAATATTGTCTCTGACCATACAGGATTAATGTCGGTATTGGTTGTCAACATATTGGGTGAAGTTGTTTATGAAACCACTACGTATGAGCATTTTATTACCCCCAACAATTTAAAAGCAGGCATCTACATAGTAAAAATAATGCGGGGAGGGCGCCAAGGCTTAGGTCGCTTAGTCGTTCCCTGAGGCTAAAAAATAGGGGTATTGTAGTATGAAAGAGAAGGATATAATTGACTTTTGGGAGGTGGAAACCCGCACTGAATTTGAGGCTTTGGCCCTGAAGACTTTTAAATTTCAGTACCATAACAACACTGTTTATCGCTCTTTTTGCGATCTCATAAATTGCAATCCCGTTGAGGTTCACTCCTCAGATGACATTCCTCATCTGCCCATCA
>PBCE01000023.1 GCA_002716845.1 Flavobacteriaceae bacterium
AAAAAATGGAAATATCATAGAAATACCACAGACCTATTACAAAGAGAGCGGGGATGAAGTGGATCTGCCTGCGCAATCCCAACAACTCCGTTATCAATTTTCGGATGGGAAAATCGTAGGTACCCATCAAGGCGCTTATTTTTTTACCATAGGTCAAAGAAAAGGATTGGCTGTGGGAGGCACCCCCGACCCCCTTTTTGTCATCGATACTGATGTGGAGGAAAATATTGTCTATGTAGGACAAGGAAAAAACCATGCAGGCTTGTTGCGAAAAGCCTTAAAAGTCAATATTGAAGATGTACATTGGGTGCGGGATGACCTTAAAATTCCTGAAGGAGAAACCATGGAGGTCATGGCCCGAATCCGTTATCGACAGCCCTTACAGAAGGCGATAATTTATCCCAAAGTTGACGCTTTTTATGTTTTGTTTGAAGAACCTCAATCTGCCATTACTCCCGGGCAATTTGTGGCTTGGTATCAAGAGGAAGAATTGTTGGGTTCGGGGATAATTGTTTAAGGTTTAATTTTTTTATGAGAAGCTAATCTCCACCTGATTTTGAAGAATATCCTCAAAACTTTCCATTTTTCTGATTAAATGGCTTTTGCCCTCATGCCATAGAATTTCAGCTGGTCGGTAGCGAGAATTGTAATTGCTGGCCATTGAAAAACAATAGGCGCCACAGTTTTTAAAGACCAACAAATCGCCTTCCGTGATTTCTGCAATTTTTCGGTTGCTGCCAAAAGTGTCTGTTTCACAGATATAGCCCACTACTGAGTAAAAACGTTCTTTACCTTCGGGATTAGAAATGTTCTCTATGTGGTGGTGAGAACCGTACAACATGGGTCGGATGAGGTGGTTAAACCCGCTGTCTACCTGTGCGAAAACGGTTGAGGTAGTCTGCTTTACCACATTGACTTGGGTGACAAAATAACCAGCCTGGCTTACTAAAAATTTACCTGGTTCAAAGATCAGTTGTAAGTCAGTGCCATATTCCTCACAAAATGAAATAAAACGAGAGGATAGTTTTTCCCCCAGTTCTTCGATGTTGGTTTCAATATCGTTGTCGTGATAAGGAACTTTAAATCCACTACCAAAGTCTAAAAATGCAAGATTTTTGAAATGCTTGGCGGTATCAAAAAGTATTTCTGCTGCATGTAAAAAGACATCGATATCGAGGATGTCACTGCCGGTATGCATGTGAATTCCATTGATGTTCATGGCAGTATTTTCAACGATCCTGAGCAGATGAGGAATTTGGTGGATAGATATTCCAAATTTAGAATCGATATGACCCACTGAAATGTTGCTGTTGCCTCCCGCCATAACATGTGGATTGATGCGAATACATACGGGTGTATTGGGATGTCTGGTGCCAAACTGCTCTAATAGGGAGAGGTTGTCGATATTGATTTGCACTCCCATTTGTGCGACGGCTTCAATCTCTTTTAGGGAAACTCCATTGGGGGTATAGATGATGGCTTGGGGTTCAAAACCAGCCGCCAATCCCAATCGAACTTCCTGGATGGAAACGGTATCCAGCCCTGTTCCCAGTAGCTTCATGAATTTAAGTACTGACAGGTTTGACAATGCTTTGGTAGCATAATTGATTCTCAGGTTTCCAATGTCCTTAAAAGCGTAAGTCAGTCTTCCATACTGAAACTTAATTTTCTCCGAATCATATACATATATTGGATTTCCAAACTCCTGGGCAATGTCATTTAAATCGTTATTTTTCACTTTTTACAATTATTTAATCGCAAAATTAAAATGTTATTTTAATTCAAGTCGCTAAAAGATCAGATGTTATAAAAATGAAACAAAATGTTTTAAATATAACATTTTACTTTTTGTCATATGTTCAATTTTCAGTGGTGATTTACTATTTTTGATGGATAAAAACACAGGATGAATTTACACGAATACCAGGGAAAAGAAATATTGGCCAGTTTTGGAGTTGCCACCCAAAAAGGGATTGTTGCACTGAATATTGATGAGGCAGTTGCTGCCGCAGCACAACTTACAAAGGATACAGGAACATCATGGCATGTGATTAAAGCCCAAATACATGCTGGAGGGAGAGGTAAGGGTGGTGGTGTCAAGTTGGCCAAAAGCCTTGAAGAGGTAAAAACAATTTCAAGGGACATAATCGGGATGCAATTGATTACCCCGCAAACCCCTCCCGAAGGAAAGAAAGTCAGTAAAGTTTTAATCGCTGAAGATGTTTATTATCCTGGAGATTCGGAACCCAAGGAATTTTATGTTTCGGTATTGTTGAACCGTGCTTCAGGAAAAAACATGATCATGTATTCTACTGAGGGTGGAATGGACATAGAGTCGGTAGCTGAGAAAACCCCTGAATTAATTTTCACTGAGGAGATAGACCCAGGTCATGGGTTACAAAGTTTTCAGGCTCGCAATGTTGCATTTAATCTGGGCCTAAGTGGATTTGCATTTAAGGAAATGGTAAAATTCATCACAGCCCTCTACAATGCCTACATCGGAGCGGATGCCTCTCTATTTGAGATCAATCCTGTTTTAAAAACTTCCGATGATAAAATAATTGCAGTAGATGCAAAAATAACCTTGGACGACAATGCGCTATTCCGCCATAAGGATCATGAGGGTCTTCGGGATTTAACCGAGGAAAACCCTACCGAGGTCGAGGCTCGTGAGGTGGGATTAAACTATGTTGCTTTGGAGGGTAATGTAGGTTGTATGGTCAATGGTGCGGGATTGGCAATGGCGACCATGGATTTGATTAAACAGTCTGGAGGCGCACCTGCTAATTTCTTGGATGTAGGAGGAACTGCCGATGCAGCAAGGGTGGAAACTGCTTTTCGATTAATATTAAAAGATCCTAAAGTAGCGGCAATTTTGGTAAATATTTTTGGAGGTATTGTTCGTTGTGACCGCGTGGCGCAGGGTATAGTTGATGCCTATAAAAATATGGGAGATGCTATAAATGTCCCTATTATTGTACGTTTGCAAGGCACCAATGCCGATATTTCTAAAAAGCTTATTGACGATTCGGGGCTCAATGTCTTGTCTGCGATCGCCTTTGAGGAAGCTGCTCAAATTGTTAAGGAAGCCTTATGATTGTCATTGTGACAGTATTTTATTTAGAATAGTGACAGAATGTCACTATTATTCTATTGGTACGGGATTTGAGTTGTGTTATATAAATAATAACTTAAAATTTTGTATGATGAATTTAATTAAAAGACAAAGCCCGGTTTTCAACACCTTTATAGACGACTTATTTCTCACTTCCCATTGGAGTCCCGTCCATGAAGATGCTCCTGCGGTAAACATAATCGAGGCAGACGACCGTTTTGACCTTCAGTTGCTGGCACCGGGTCAGAAAAAAGGCGACTTTAACATTGTATTAGAAGATGGAGTCTTGACCATTTCTTCAGAGGTTGACCAGCACTCGAAAGAGGATGCGTTCAGTTTTACCCACAGAGAATTTGGATACAGTGCTTTTAAAAGGGTATTTGATGTCCCTGACTCTGTGGCCGTTGAAAAAATCAACGCCCAATACAAAGAGGGGATTTTGACCGTAAGCCTTCCGAAAAAGGAAGAAGCATTACCGCAGCCCAAAAAACTGATTTCCGTCAAGTAAATTATTAATTTTTATTTGTAGAAGCTTGGTGAAATTCACCAAGCTTTTTATTCCAATTGATTTTGTAAGGATTTGATTTCATCTCTCAGCCTTGCTGCTTCAATAAAGTCCAAATCTTTTGCGGCCATTTCCATCGCTTTTCTGGAGACCCTAATTTTTTCCTTAATTTCATTTGCACTGAGGTAGCGATTTTTCGCTTCTGTCGCTTTTCTGTCTTTTAGTTCTTGTGCATAGGTCGCCACCGAATTTTTAGACAGTGCATTGTCTAGAGATTTATTGAGTGCTGTAGGTTTAATATTATTTTTTATGTTAAAATTTTGTTGTTTCTCTCTTCTGTAAAGCGTTTCATCAATTGTTTTTTGCATGCTATTGGTGACCTTATCTGCATACATAATCGCCTTGCCATTGACATTTCTCGCTGCCCTACCAACGGTCTGGGTCAGTGAGCGATGACTACGTAAAAAACCTTCTTTGTCTGCATCCAAAATGGCTACCAAGGAAACTTCGGGTAAGTCCAGTCCCTCCCTCAGAAGATTTACCCCAACCAATACATCAAACAATCCTTTGCGAAGATCCTGCATGATTTCTACTCTTTCTAAGGTGTCTACATCACTGTGAATGTATCGGCAACGGATATTGACTCTTGCAAAATATTTTGTCAGTTCCTCCGCCATCCTTTTGGTAAGGGTTGTGACTAAGGTGCGCTCGTCCTTTTCAACACGCAGTTGAATTTCTTCGATTAAATCGTCTATTTGATTTAAGCTGGGTCTAATTTCTATCTCTGGATCGAGCAATCCAGTAGGCCGAATCACCTGTTCAATAAACACGCCCTCTGTCTGTTTTAACTCATAGTCTGCTGGTGTGGCACTCACATACAACACTTGATTCTGAAGTGCTTCGAATTCTTCAAATTTTAGTGGGCGATTATCCATTGCGGCGGGCAATCGGAAACCATAATTCACTAAATTTTCTTTCCTGCTACGATCCCCTCCATACATGGCATGTACCTGAGAAATGGTCACATGGCTTTCATCGACGACCATCAAATAATCTTCAGGAAAATAGTCTAAAAGACAAAAAGGACGGGTGCCAGGGTCTCTGCCATCGAGGTATCTCGAATAATTTTCAATCCCTGAGCAGTACCCCAATTCTCGGATCATTTCCAAATCAAATTCTGTGCGTTCATGCAATCTTTTTGCCTCCAAAAAACTTCCGTTGGTGTTAAAATAATCCACCTGTTTGACCAAATCATCTTGAATTTCGATTATGGCATTTTGAAGAATGTCGGGGGAAGTCACAAACATGTTGGCTGGGAAAATGGTCAACCGATCGAATTTTTCTAGTGGCTTGTTCTCTATAGGATCAAAAGACTCTATTTCTTCTATTTCATCTCCGAAAAAATGAATTTTAAAGCCTATATCAGCATATCCGGGGAATACATCGATTATGTCTCCATTGACTCTGAAATTTCCACGGTTAAAAATACCCGTGGTTCGTGAGTAGAGGCTTTGAACCAATTTATGCAGGAGTTGTGTTCTAGAAATGGGTTCCCCACTTTTTATTTCAACAATATTTTTTTGAAACTCTAAGGGATTACCGATGCCGTACAAACAAGAAACCGATGCCACTACCAATACATCTCTACGTCCAGAGAGTAGGGATGAGGTGGTGCTCAATCTCAATTTTTCAATTTCTTCGTTGATAGAGAGGTCTTTTTCGATATACAAGCCGCTGCTAGGGATATAGGCTTCGGGTTGATAATAGTCGTAATAAGACACAAAATACTCTACGGCATTATTGGGGAAGAATTGCTTAAACTCTGAGTATAACTGGGCCGCTAGTGTTTTATTGTGAGCCAAAACCAGTGTTGGGCGTTGCAATTCTTGAACGGCATTGGCAACAGTAAATGTTTTTCCAGAACCTGTTACACCTTGTAAAGTGGCATATTTTTCACCTCCCAAAAAGCCAGCGGCAATTTGGCGAATGGCTTCAGGTTGGTCCCCGGTAGGGGAAAAATTTGATTCTAATTGGAATTGCATTTTGTAAAATTAAAGCTTATATCAGCTACCTACAATAATATATCAATGTTTTACTTAAACCATCTGTATGGAAATACAATCCAGAAAAATGGGTACTTTTGAGAAAAAGATACTGGTGGAAGAGAAACTCATTTCCAAAAAAAAACCTTTTTTCCCCATTTCCGATGCATTGATGCTTTTTTTAAAAAAATACGATCGGTGGATGGAGCTCTCTGTATGCTATGACGATCTGTTGCGCTTTTCTGGCTCAGTCACGGTTTACGACAAAAATGACCAGGACTCCTTATGGATTCGAGTTTTTTATTCCGACTCAGATCGTGCTGAAATAGATTTACACCTAAAGACCATCTATACATTATTGCACTCTGATGGTGGCACTTCTTCCTTACCCGACTTGAATATTGACTCCATTGACTATTGCACTTTTGGTAATTCTAAGCCTTTTAGAATTAAAATAAGAAATATTTTAAACGATAATTTCACCTATTTCTATGTAAAGAAAACAGATGCTTCTAGGGTCTATGGATTAGAGTTCGAGCATTCCCTTTCTCCGTATAACCTAAACTATATGGTCAATCACGATACTCTAATTGAGGAGCATATTGCAGGAATACCCGGGGATTCCTTCATCAAAGAGTATTTGCCCGAATGTAATGCAGCCGAAAAAGCGCAAATTGCCAAGGAGTACGTAAAGTTCAATGAAAGGTGTATGGTTCGCCTGCTGGGGGATATGCGGGCCTATAATTATGTTGTTATTCCCATTCACGATTTTGATCATGTGATTTACAAGATCAGGGCAATAGATTTTGACCAGCAGTGTTATGAAGGTAAATTATCGGTTTATCGTCCTCAATTTTTCAAAGAAAATTATCCTTTGATGCAGTTGGTGAAAGAAAAACTCAATCACGAGTCAATCATTCAATACAAAATTGAAGAGCGGTCTATCGTTTCTCGACGTCTTATAAACTCAGGTAATCGGGTTGAATTTTTAGTCAATATTATGAAGGACGAGGTTTTGTCGACACCGGAGAACCTCGAAAATCTCAAAAATGAAATCTTTAACTTTACCCTAGACGATTCTTTTAAAAAAAGCAAATCAATGGGCGCGCTTATGCAAGCTGCTTTTGATTATATGCGACAGCATTATCAAAATGTCAGTCTGGGAGATCTGCTTTAATAAAACTGATCCTCATCATAATCGTCCTCATCCCAATCGTTATCTGGGGGAAGACCACCCCCCACGTCGTCTTCTGCTGAGAAATCTTTTTCTGGAGGAGTTTCAGGGACTTCTCCGTGAGAAAAAATTAAACAGGGGTATCCTTTTAGGACATCTTTTTCGGCGGTCTCGACAAGTTGTATAAAAAAGGTCCATAGATGGAGAAAGTCGTATACATAGATGAGTCGATTTTCATCTTCAGAAAAAACCTTATCTATTCTTTTGTCATTCAATGGAATTTCGCCGGTCCCCATGTCTACCAGCGGAAGTTCTTCTCCTTGGGTCCATTGTTCATCGGACTTATAAAAAGAAGCCATCTCATTTCCAGCAAACCCAAAAGATTGAGATATTGCATCGTGAAGTTCTTCAAGCGAAGCAGAAGCTTCAATTTCAAAATCTCGGATTACATCGCATTCGGCATTCAAAATGGCACGCATTCTATAAATCATAACTCTTTCTTTTTGAAATCATTTGTAAAATAAAAAAAGATTGGCACCCGAATAGTAGGGCGGCTAAAATTAAGTGTATGGGCTGAGAACTGGAGGGGAAATCAAGATAATACATAATAATCCCAGTAATGATTTCTAAACCTATCAATCCCAAAATTTGATAAAACACTTTTAGGTTGTGGTTGTGCTTCCTAAGCTTTAGAAACAAGATCAAATGGGCTCCAAGAACCAACAGGGATAAACTGCGGTGAATATAAAATTTAAGGGGTGCAGGGTCCAGCCACAAGCTCGCTGTTTGATGCATTTGGGTATCCACATACTGTCGTACTTGAGTCCCCAATCCAATTTGAAAAAGGGTTAGCAATATAGTCGCCCATGCATATAATTTCAACTGTGGTGTTGCAGGTATAAAGATTGATTTTTTTTGAGTAGCGAAGATAAAAAAAATGAGACCTAATACAATGAGTAAAGCCATCCCCATATGAAGGCTGATCTTATAGGGGGTGAGGTTGGAATCTACGACAATTTTCCCCAGCCAAGCTTGAAATCCCATACCTAAAAGAATAAGAACTGCAATAACGGGAAAGGAGGCACTTCTTTTTCGGGACCAAAAAGATAAAACCGTCATGACCAGTATGGCCAGCCCTGCTAAAACCCCGAGAAGTCTGTTGATGTATTCAATCCATGTATGATAGGCATTAAAAATGGCATAATTGTGTTTTGTGTAGTAATCCCAATTATTGGCATTGAACGCTCCAGTGGACAAAAAATTATTTTTAGCGACCCTAAGTTCCTCTTCCAAAATAATGACCTGACCTTCCTTGTAGGGGTGATTTGCTTTCCAGTCCAATTGATCTTTTTCTGTTGGAGGGATCCAATAGCCAAAACACTTAGGCCAATCAGGGCAACCCATTCCACTTCCTGTCATGCGAACAATAGACCCAGCGGCGATGACTAAATAGACCAAAATCAAACTAACGATCACTGATTTTCTAAAACTATTTTTCATTTGGCGCAAGCCCTATTTCACCTCCCTTTTTTATCATTAGCTTAAATGCAGCATTATATTCATTCGGTATTTCCCCTTCCAATATGGCTTCTTTAATGGCTTCTTTAATCAGCCCAATTTCTTTACAAGGTCGTAAATTAAAAAATTCCATGATCATTTCACCTGATACAGGAGGCTGGAAATTTCGAATGCGATCTCTTTCTTCTACCTCTTTAATTTTTCCCCTTACAATTTTAAAATTTTTGTGATATTGATTGAATCGAGCAGGATTTTTAGTCGTGATATCTGCCTCACAAAGGGTGATCAAATCATCTAATATTTCACCGGCATCAAAAACCAACCTTCTCACAGCGGCATCAGTTACTATATCCTCAGCAATTACGATGGGGCGTGAGCTCATCATGACTAATTTTTGGACGTATTTCATTTTTTTGTTCAATGGCATTTTAAGTCTTTTAAAAAGCTTGTAGACCATTTTTGATCCGATGAATTCATGGGTATGGAATGTCCAGCCAATTTTGGGGTGGAATTTTTTGGTAGGTGCTTTTCCAATGTCATGGAGTAAAGCGGCCCACCGCAACCATAGATTATTTGAGTTCTCGCATATGTTGTCCACCACTTCTAAGGTGTGATAAAAATTATCTTTGTGTTTTTGCCCCTCGATTTCCTCAATTCCCTTAAGTTTTATGAGTTCTGGAATGATACATTCCAACAAACCATTTTTCTCTAATAATAAAAACCCCACAGAAGGTTTGGAACACATCATTATTTTGTGAAGTTCTTCCACGACCCTTTCCTTGGAAACGATATCGATTCGCTGTCTGTTTATTGAAATGGAGCGGAGTGATTTGTCCTCTATTTTAAAATTAAGCTGTGCAGCAAATCGGATGGCGCGAAGCATTCGCAAAGGATCGTCTGAATAAGTGACGTCTGGGTCTAAAGGGGTTTTGATAACACCGTCTTGGAGGTCGTTTAAACCTTGGAAGGGATCAACTAATTTCCCTACCTCTCCCTGGTTGAGACTCACAGCCAATGAGTTGATGGTAAAATCCCTGCGGTGCAGGTCGTCTTTTAAAGTACCTTTTTTTACAATGGGGTTGCGACTTACTTTTGAATAGGATTCTTTTCTTGCACCAACAAACTCCAGGGTGATATCCCGCCATTGAACCATGGCTGTTCCGAAGTTTTTGAATATTTGAATGGTGTTCGCCCCGGGTAGTTCTTGCTGAACAGATTTGGCCAAGTCTATTCCAGATCCTACTGCAACTATATCAATGTCTTTGGTTTTTCCTCTTCCCAGCAGGTGGTCTCTAACAAACCCTCCCACTAAGTAGGTTTCAAGATCAAGATCTGTCACACAGTGAATCAAGGTTTGAAAAACCTCTTGTTTTAGAATGTCATCAAAATTATTATTCAACATCATTAGGGTCTCAAAAGGGATATTTCCCCATTGGTTTTTATTTTTATTATTCTGGAAGGTAGGGCGCTACTTTCGATGCTATCTAATTTTACTACATGATCAACGCCCTCTACAATCTCTTTTGCTATATCAGAGAAACTTGTGGGGTGTTTTTCACCGCTCAGGTTCGCCGAAGTGGAGATTAGAGGTTTTCCAAAATCACGAATTAACGGGGTACAAAAATGATCATTTACAATTCTTATCGCCACAGTATTTTCTTGGGCTATAGCATTATGAGCAATTCCCTTTGGAGCATTAAAGATTAAGGTAGTGGGTCTGGAATCCTGGATATACTTGTGAAGATCTTCGGGTATTTCACTGATGAATTTCTTAAGCATATTCTCATCGGACACCATGCAAACCATCGCTTTACTATCGGGTCTTTTTTTTAATTTATAAACTTTATTAACGGCATCAGGATTTGTGGCGTCGCATAGTATGCCCCAGATGGTATCGGTGGGAGCAAGGATCAACTGACCCGCATCTAACAAGTGAAGGATTTTTTCCATTTACATTACAAAAATAAGGCTTTATCTCAGCCTTTTCAATATTAAATGTCCGCAGAAAAAAACATTTGATGCCAAAAAGGTTTTAATTTTTTTAGAATTGCCTTTTTTGATTTACAGAAAGCTCCCAATAACGTTAATTCAATGATTTTTTGGATCATCAACCACCGATGGGCCAAATTTCTTTTCTTTCCGACAAAATTTTTTTCAATGTATTTGTGATGTGACTTTATAACTTCTGCTTTGGTTAATATTTTTGTTTCATTATCTCCTCTAGAAGAAACCCCATGGTAGTGAAGGCACTCCCAGTTGTTAAGTAAAATTCTACTCAATCCTATATCAGCAGCCCTTTTACACAGGTCAACATCTTCAAAATACATCCAAAAATTCTCATCCCATCCTCCCAATAATTCAAAATGCTCTTTTCTTAACAATACAAATGAACCAGAGATCCAATGGGGAAAACTAATTTTATTTGATGAGAGGACTTTTTTTGTTTGGTCGGGGAGGAGCAGAAACCTTTGGAGGGATCTGACCAACCCATTACTGTTCCATGCATTGGGAAAAATTCCATAAGGGTGGGTGTTATTTCCTTTTTCGTCCGTTTGTTTGATGGTGATCAAATGAAAATCGGGGTGTTGATCGCAATAAGAAATCAGGGGTGGCAAACAGTCTCTTTGCAGCCGGGTGTCTGGATTTAAAAACAACATCCACTGGGTGCTTACTTTTTCAGCTCCTTCATTACAGCCGGCTGCGAAACCAGCGTTGATATCGTTTTCTACCCACTCTACCCAGGGGAATTTTTCAATAAAACGATCCAATATATTATCGTCAGAGTTGTTGTCCACTACGATAACTTTTTTGGTTTTTTGCCTTTCAGGTTGGAGACTATGCAGACAGTTCTCAAGTTTTGACCAGGAACGGTAGTTAACGATAACAATACTTAAATCGAGCATGGTTTCAGATGAACTAAACAGCTACATCATGTTCTCTTAATGCATTATTTAAAGATGTCTTTTTATCTGTACTTTCTTTTCTTTGCCCAATGATCAAAGCACAGGGAACTTGGTAATCACCAGAAGGAAAGCTTTTGGTATAACTTCCTGGAATAACGACTGAGCGCTCTGGAACTTCACCGCTATACTCTACTGGGCTTGATCCTGAGACATCAATGACTTTTGTTGAGGCCGTAATCACCACATTAGCGCCTAGCACAGCTTCTTTTCCGATCCGAGCTCCTTCCACCACAATACATCTAGAACCTACAAAAGCATTGTCTTCTACAATAACAGGAGCAGCTTGAAGGGGCTCCAGCACACCGCCGATACCTACACCACCACTCAGGTGAACGTTTTTACCAATTTGTGCACAACTGCCTACAGTGGCCCAAGTATCTACCATGGTTCCAGTATCAACATAAGCACCAATATTAATATAGCTGGGCATCATGATAACCCCTTTGGAGATGTAAGCGCCGTGACGTGCTATAGCGTTTGGTACCACGCGAATCCCTTTTTCTTTATAGCTTCTTTTTAATGGCATTTTGTCGTGAAACTCCATGGGTCCTGCCTTTAACGTTTCCATTTTTTGAATGGGGAAATAGAGCACTACTGCTTTTTTTACCCATTCGTTTACCTGCCATCCCTCTTCCGTAGGACTTGCGACTCTCAATTCTCCCGAATCTAATTGATTGATTACCGCCCTAATGGTTTCCTGGGTTTCACTCTTTTCCAGCAGTGATCGATTCTCCCAAGCAGCTTCGATTATATTTTTCATGTTGATTTTTTTCAAAAATACTGAATTCACAACTTTTATACCTCATAATTTTGTTGTCAAAAAAAGTATATTTGTAAAAACATGGGGGTTTTAATTGGAATTGATTTCGGAAAAAAAAGAACGGGTTTGGCACATACAGATCCTGATCATATAATCGCCAGCGGTTTGACGACTGTAGCTACTGATTGGGCCATCGATTTCCTTCAAGATTACCACAAATCAACTCCGGTCGAAAAATTTGTGGTGGGGCAACCCAAACAAAAGGATGGAAACTTTTCTCATGTGGAGAAAGATATCTTAATTTTTATAAAACATTTGGAAACTTTTTTTCCAACAGTGTCAATTGTTCGACAAGATGAACGTTTTACCTCAAAAATGGCTTTTAACAGCTTACTAGAAACTGGAGCCAAAAAAAAGACCAGAAAAAATAAACAGATTGTTGACGAAATTAGTGCTACACTAATTTTACAATCCTATTTGTCATCAAATTCTAAACCACTGTTATGATTTTACCCATTGTAGCCTACGGATGTCAAGTCCTCCGAACAAAAGCAACAGCGGTGGATCAGGATGATCCAGAATTAAAGAGTTTAATTTCAAATATGTGGGAAACCATGTATGAGGCTAATGGTGTTGGTCTTGCTGCCCCTCAGGTTGGTGTTTCTAGACGCCTGTTTGTCATTGATGCAGCTCCCTTTGCTCAAGACGAGGAGCTTAGTCCCGATGAGACCAAAGTCTTAGAGGGATTTAAAAAAGTGTTTATCAATCCCATTATGGTAGAAGAGAAAGGATCGGAATGGGAATTTACTGAGGGATGTTTAAGCATCCCCAACATCCGTGAGGATATTTCCAGAAAAGCACAAATAACGATTCAGTTTTTAGACGAAAATTTTAATCAACAAACGCTCAGTTTAGATGGGTTACCGGCTCGGGTTGTCCAACATGAGTACGATCACATTGAGGGGGTTTTATTTACTGATAAACTCTCACCACTGAAAAAAAGATTATTGAAGCGAAAGCTTAGCGACATTACTAAAGCCGATATAAAATCAGATTATAAAATGCGTTTTTCAAACAACAGAGTAAAATAATGAGTCACACCCTATTAGATAAGATTCTTACTATTTCCGGGAAGCCCGGTTTGTTTAAAATAATGACCCAGACCCGAACTGGTGTCGTTGCCATTTCATTGAGCGATCAAAGTAAAGTACTGACCAATTTGGGGCAGCGGGTCAATGTATTGTCAGAGATTAGAATCTATGGAGTAAAAGATGAGGTAGCACTCGAAACAATATTTGAGAAGATCTATCGCTTGGAAAAGGGAAAGCAAGCTGGTGTTAAATCCAAAGCGCCCAAAGAAGAATTGGAATCCTATTTTTTTGAAGTCTTTCAGGACTATGACGAGGACCGTGTTTATGCGAGTGATATCAAAAAGATTGTACAATGGTACAATTTGTTGCTTGTAGCAGGATATTTAAAATATGATCTTGTCCCTCAAGAAGAAAAACCAGACAGCGGTTCATAGGATGGAATCAAGAAGAGCTGCCCTCGAGGCTTTCGAGCGATTACTCGTCATTATGGACGAACTCCGGGAAAAGTGTCCTTGGGACAGGAATCAAACCCTGGGATCCCTTCGTCATCTGACCATAGAAGAGACCTATGAACTGGGGGATGCCATCTTAGAAAACGACATGGATGAAATTAAAAAGGAATTAGGTGATCTGCTGCTCCATATTGTATTTTATTCCAAAATAGGGAGTGAAAAAAATGCTTTCGACATTGCTGATGTTGCCAATCACATTTCTGATAAATTAATTCACCGTCATCCCCACATTTACGGTGATGTAGACGTCGATAGTGCAGATCAAGTAGAAAAAAACTGGGAAGCCATAAAGCTCAAAGAGGGAAAAAAAAGTGTTTTAGAAGGTGTTCCAAAAGGCTTACCAGCATTGATAAAAGCCTATCGGTTACAAGAAAAGGTATCGGGGGTAGGTTTTGACTGGGAAAATACCGAGGCTGTTTTTGAAAAAGTTACCGAAGAGTTATCTGAGCTTAAGTCGGAAGTTGAGCAAAGTGATTCAGACAAAATTGAAGCTGAGTTTGGCGATTTGCTTTTTTCACTGATTAATTACGCACGTTTTTTAAAAATCAATCCCGAGATTGCTTTAGAGCGGACAAACAAAAAGTTCATGGAGCGTTTTACTCATATTGAATCGAAAGCATCTGAAGCAGGAAAAAAAATAAATGAACTTAGCCTTGCTGAGATGGAAGTATATTGGCAGCAGGCAAAATCTAAAAATTGAATTATTCTTCGGAGGTATTTTCTTTCTCTGATTGCGTTTCGTTTTCCTCTAATGAGATTGCTTCTCTGGCTTCTATCTCTCTTTTAAATTTTCTCAGCCCTACCAATTTTTCTTTGTGATTGTCTATCTCGGCATTTAGATTATTTAATCGAGAAGTAACGTCTTGAAAAAGGGGATTGTCATTGCTGGTATTGGAAAAGTAGTCTAAATTATTTTCCAGTTGTCTAGTTTCGGAACGTAGTTCCTCAATTGCTTTTTTAATGTTTTGAATTTCTCTTGACAATTCAATGTCATCATTTTTAAGCATGAAAAAGCTAACGTAGTTTTGTGCTTCATTCTTCAAGCTTTTTTCCATTTCAGCAGCGTCAATTAAGGAAATAAATTTCTTTTTAAATGATTCAATGTTTTTGGTGTTGGTATCGCCAGATACCTTGCCTAGAAGATTGTATTTCTCCCAAATACCATCAAAAAAAGATTTAAAGGCCTCTTTCTCATGGGGTATTTCTATTTTTTCAATCCCTTTGATGAATTTATCTTTCTTTTTTAGTGACTTTTCCTCTTCCTTGTTAATTTTCTCATAGCCCGACTTTAGCCTTTCAAAAAAGAGGTTGCACAATGAGCGAAACTCCTCCCAAAGTTCATTAGAGAATTTTCGGGGTACAAAACCAATTTCTTTCCAATCTTTCTGAATGTTCTTCATTCTGTTGGTGAAACTGTCCCAATCGTCACTTTCGAGAATTTCTTTAACTTCATTAATCAATCCTTTTTTGAGATTAATGTTATTTTTTTGATCTGCTTTGTGGGATTTATAGAACTTATTTTTTTCTCGATTGATTTCACGACACAATTCTCTGAAGGAAGCCCATGAAGATTTGCTGTGATTTTTTGGCACCTGCCCAATGGACTGGAACTCTATTCTTTTTTTATTGAATAAATCAATTCTTTTCCGCCATTCATTATGGTTTTTTGGTGGATTTTTTTTGATGTCCATCAATTGTTCCATTATGGTATTTTTTTGCTTAAGGTTATCCTCAAGAATATTGTCATATTCTTTGTCAAACTCCTGACGCCTGTTGTGTATTAATTGGCTGGCGGCCTGAAATCTAGTCCACAATTCTTCACGATGTTCTTTTGCTACTGGACCTAAATCATTTTTCCAGAGTCTGTGAAAAATATTAAGATCTCGAGAGGCTTTAAGTACATCTGGAATTTCTGCCAGAGCTTCTGCCTGCTTTATTATTTTTATTTTTTCTTCGTAATTGTGTTTGAAATCTAAATCGCGGAGTTCGCGATTCAGGTGAAGAAAATCGTAGAATATCTCGGAATGATGCTTGTAGGTCTGCCAAATATTATTGCTTTGGGGTCTGGGTACTGGACCAGTTTTATGCCAACTCTCTTGAAGATTTTTGAATTTTCGGTATATGGTATTAATGTTTTCATCCATACCGATTAGTTCCTTTATACCTTCAATAATTTCTTGCTTTCTGTCCAGATTTAGTTTTTGACTTTGCTCTCTTTCCTGATAAAAAGTTCTTTTGTTTTTTTTGTGTTCGCGAACTATCTGATCAAAGTCATTTTTATAGTTGGGTCTAAAATAGAAATCAATTTCGTTGCCACCTTCGTTAATAAAGGCTTCTTTTTTTTCTTGTATTTCTACTTTAAATTTTGAATTGAAAGTATTGGTGATTTCCTGAATATTTTTTCCTTGAGTATACCAATTTTGGGCTTTGACTCTATTGTTGAGCTCCTCGAGAAGTTCGGTGAAATCCAGCTTACTTAAATCAATAGATTCCTCCACCTTAGAATCCTTTTCTGAGGATTGCTTTTTTTCATCATCTTCTGTTCCAGTAACGTCTTCTAATGAGGGGTTCTCATTAGTTGGACCATTATCTTCGGAGGCACCTTCAGGTAGGGGAGTTGGTTCTAACAATTCTTCCTTTTTTTCTTCCTGAGGATCATTGGCTTTTTCTTTTTTAGTGGCCATATCAGGTATTTTAGTACTTAAAATTACAATAAAGTACAAAAAAAAAGAATGCCAGGCTATCTATTCCATATTTCCCAAGATTTTTCTGCTTGGTACTCTAACATTTTAAGCCCGTTTGAAGTTTTACATCCTCTGATCTTTCCTTCTTTTAAAAACTGGGTTTCTAGTGGATTATAGATAAGGTCATATAGAACATGATTTTTGCCCAAGCCCTCATAGGGTAGCGCTGGAGCTATTTCAATATCAGGAAATGTTCCTACTGGAGAGGCGTTAACAATGAGTAAATGTTGAAGAAGTAGAGAGGCATCTACTGCTTTATAATTAATTGTGTTGTCTCCTTCACTTCTTGATACAAATGAGAAATCTATATTAAGTTTGTCAAATACATAAGCAATGGCTGAAGAGGCACCCCCTGTTCCTAAGATAAGCGCCTTTTCTGGTGGGTCAGGAACCAATTCTAACAAAGATTTTTCAAATCCAAAAACATCCGTATTGTGACCAATAATACTTCCATCATTTTCGAACTTAATAGTATTTACGGCATTCATTTTAGCTGCAGCAGGAGAGAGGTTGTCCAAAAAAGGGATTATTTCCCTTTTGAATGGAGTGGTGACATTGAGTCCAAAAACACTAGGTGTTTCAAGAACCTTTTTGACTTCATTTATATGATTTAAATCAAAATTTTCGTAGCTACAATCGGGTAAATTTTCATTTTCAAATTTTTCTTTGAAAAATCCCCTTGAGAAAGAATATTCAATGTTCTTTCCGATCAGTCCATAACCTCGTAAATTATTTTTTTTGGACTCCATATCTTTCTAATAAAGTGACGATTAATATGCCTAAAATTATAAATAATGAGATGAAGCAAAATTGGGAATCCAAAAAATCAGGTAAATAATATTCATAATCAGCAACGATTGGGCTTCCAACGACATTTAATTCAATTGTACCCAACGCATTTTTTTGGTATACCTCATTTCTCCAAGGCCAAATCACTCCTAACGATCCCGCTATAAAACCGATAATGGAAGCTAGTGTGACTTGTTTGAAGTTTTTTAATACAAAACTCAGAAGATTTGAAAACAGTACCAAGCCCGCTATGGACCCTAAGGTAAACACCGCGGAAATTTGGAGTAATTTCATTCTGTTTGGGTCGTTAATGAACTCATAATTTAACTGCATTAAATCTTTTATTGAAAAGTATATAGCATTTACAGCGTCAACCAATAAAAGGGTGTAGTTACCTAAGAGCAACAATAGAAATGAGCCCGAAAGACCTGGTAGTGTCATTCCAGAAACGCTGATGATACCACAAAAAAGTACAAACCACAAAGCATCATTTTCTGAACTGGGTTTTGAAAACATAATCAGAAGTCCTGCAGACAGCCCCAAGAAAAAGAAAACCAAATTTTTAAGATTCCACTTTTCTACCTGAAAGAAAACGAAATATAACGATGCGAGGATCATTCCAAAGAAAACTCCCATAACCTGCATTTCGAAATTTTTGATAAAATAATCTAAAATTAGAGAAACACTAAAATAGCTGATGATCACACCTAAAAACAACAACAGTAGGAAGCGACCGTTGGTATAACGATAAAATGCTCCCCACCCCCTGCGAAAGAGAATGAAAAAAGCTTTTGGGTTGATTTTTTGCAAGGAATAGATGAGTTCTTCGTAAAAACCAGCAACAAAGGCCACAATACCCCCAGATACTCCTGGAACCTTATTAGCTGCACCCATGGCAACTCCTTTTAAGATTAGAATTAATGCAGTCCTAATAGTTGAATTTTTCTGACTCAAACCCCAGTATTAATTTGTTTTTTTCGTTCAAGGATCCCTGCCATTCCTAGACCGATCGCAAAAAATATAACAGCAAAAACCAACTGAGGATGTTCAGGGTATTCTATCGGTGATACCGGTTTTAACCGAATGATAGATTCTCCATTTATGATATACTCCGACTCTTTTTGCCATGGCCAAATTTTGTGTAATGCACCCACCATTAAGCCGATTAATACGGCCATTGTTTTGTCGTGCTCCTTATCGAATAACCACTTTAAAATTGAAGCAAAGATTCTCAATCCCAATATAATTCCCAAGACAAAAACAGCAAGCTGTTTGGAAGTAGGAATTAAAAGTTGAATTTCAAATGAAGTAAGTCCAGTGACGACATCTTTTACCAGTCCGATAATGGTGGTATAAGCTCCCATGATCAAGAGGATGTAGGCTCCCGAGATCCCTGGGAGAATCATTGCGATGATTCCAAAAAATCCACAGATAAATAGGTAAAAAAGACTAATATCCCCTTGGTTTGGGGTCATTTGAGTGATCATAAAAGAAAGCGCGGTACTGGCAAGCATGAGTACAATGTCCATTCTACTCCAAGCTTTCAAAGTATTTTTAAGAAGAAAAATACTGGCCAGTAACAAGCCGAAAAAAAAGGACCAAAGAGGGATGGGATGATGGGTAACCAGCCAATCAATGAGAAAAGAAAAACAAAAAACAGCGGTTATAATACCGATAAAAAGTATGCTGAGAAAATTTCCATTTATTTTTTTCCAAAAAACAATGAATCCTTCCGTTTTTAAACTTCTAAGATTTTTTAGATTTATGGAGTTGATGGACAGAATGAGTTCCTCATATACCCCAAGGATAAGTGCAATTGTTCCACCTGAGACGCCGGGCATCAGGTCAGCGGTTCCCATTGCTAAACCTTTATAAAATAACGTTATATTTTTTGAGAATAAATTTTTCAAGGGTTAAAATTTAACACAATATAGAGCGAAAATGCGAGTTTTTCGGCTCCATAGCCCAGAGGATACTTTATATCAACTCAGGAAAAAGATGGTTGATGTCTTTTGGAATTTTAAACTCCTCTTTTATCTGATTAAATATGATTTGCGCTTCGTCAATTTTTCCCAATCTAAATTTACAGCCAGCCAGACGGTACATTATGGATGATTTTTTTTCGTTAAATTCAAGCGCTTCTTCTCCTATTTCAATGGCTTTATTCCACTCGCTGGCCAGTAAAAAAGCATCCATCCATAGGGTCCAGGTTTCCGGATCGTTATTGCCCAAATCGATGGCATTTTTACAGCCCTCTATAGTTTCTTCATAAAAATTTAGATAGAAGTGTACCTGTGCGCTTTTTTTCCACAAAACGGCACTATCAGCGTTGGATTTCAAAGATTTTCTTATGTAATATTGAGCTTTTACATATTCTTTTGAGTTCACTAAAATATCAGTGAGAGCTAGCCAACTTTTCTCATGATTTGGCTCTAATTTGACAGATTCTTTAAAATACTTTATGGCCAATCTCTCGTTACCTAAACTCAGATGACAAAGACCTATCCTGTGGTATACAAAGGCATTGGGATCAGTAAAATTCAGTGAGTATTCATAGTTGTCAATCGCCTGATTGATACGGCCCAACTTTTCTAGGAGTTTACCTTTTTCAATATAAGCTCCTGTAAAGCATTCATCGCTGATAATGGCAAATTCAAAAGCTGAAAGCGCTTCATCTAATTTTTTTAGTTTCACATATAACTTGCCAAGCTGGAGCCATCCCACCTCGCTGTAGGGATTTTTTTCGAGTAAGGTGTTCAGCGTTTCTAAAGCTTCTATATTTTCCTCCAATTGTTCATAGCAATACAAAAGATTATAGAGCGACTGATAATCCATGGTATTTTGTTCTATGCATTTTTTAAAATACTCTTTACCTTTGATGTAATCTTCCATGAAAAGATATTCCATACCAATCAAATTCCATATCTCTATGGGGTCGTCTGAAATTTCAAGGGCCTTCTGCAACAACTCGATGGCGGTTATGTGGTCTTTGCTTTTAGAGGAAATATTAGCTCTTTGTAAATAAATTTCTTCGTGTTCAGGGGAGAGCTCTTCAATTTCAACAAGTAAATTCTCAGCTTCTTTGAGCGCACCATCAAAGAGTAAAACCTCACTTTTTAGCAGCATCAATTCAATGTTTTTAGGGTGCTGTTCCATGCCCATTGCAATAGCCTTTTTGGCTAATTTGAATTGGGCGAAATCAATGTAATGATGGATGATACTCTCGAACTCAATCGCATCAAAATAGAATATCTCATTGGTTTTGAGCATTTGCTCAAACTTCGTTAAAGAGGGGTTGGCATCCTCCGATAAATTATCGAACATATTACACTGATTCTTAAAATAAAGTTATCGAAGAAATAAAGATTTCACCACCGAGGTCGTTTATTGTTTTCAACAAAAATATTAACACCTACTGAATCTCATCTAATGTCTCATTGATGATCTGGCAGCCTTTCACAATATCTTCGTCAGATATATTGAGTGGCGGAGAGATTCTTACTGCCTTTTTTTCCCATAAAAGCCAAAACAGGAGGAGTCCTTTTTCAATACACCTTGGGACTAAAAGTGCTGGAATTATTGAATCAAGA
This sequence comes from Flavobacteriaceae bacterium, assembly GCA_002716845.1. GTDB lineage: Bacteria > Bacteroidota > Bacteroidia > Flavobacteriales > Flavobacteriaceae > UBA8316. The sequence goes on from PBCE01000023.1 coordinate 20,804, forward strand.
AAAACCGGGGCCAACATAAGCCCTTTTCCTCTGATGGTTTTGATCAAGGGATGTTTGAGTTGTGTGCGGAATAATTTTTCTTTTTTGGCAATACCCTCTACCCATTTCCCCGCCATCAATTCCACGATGGTGGTGTGAGCTGCAGTAGCGATCACGGGGTTGCCCCCGAAGGTGGTGATATGACCTAATTTAGGATCAACTTCTAATTTCTGCATTAGTTTTTTTGATGCAGAAAAAGCTCCAATGGGCAATCCCCCTCCCAGTGCTTTTCCCATGACAACGATATCTGGAACTACCCCAAAATTCTCAAATCCGAATATTTTACCCGTACGACCGAACCCAGGCTGTATTTCATCTAAAATAAGAAGGGCTCCTACTGCGTCGCATCTATTTTTCACCTTTTTCAGGTAGTTGTCCTCTGGCAATATGAATCCTGCCCCACCCTGAATGGTTTCCAGCAGCACTGCTGCAGTATTGGAGTCAATCTGATCCAAATCTTTTTCATCATTAAATGCTATAAAATGAACTCCAGGGAGCAAGGGTCTGTATCCTTTTTTTTGGTGCTCATACCCCAGTAAACTCAGTGCTCCGTGTGTACTTCCATGATAAGAATTGTGAGCGGCGATTAGCTTTGTTTTTTGAGTGCTTCGCTTTGCGAGTTTTAAAGCTCCTTCTATGGCTTCTGTACCAGAATTGGTAAGGTATATTTGCTCATGAGAAGGAGGAAGTAGCTCTATTAATTTTTTACAGAGCGCCACAGAGGGGGCTTGGGCAAACTCTCCGTAAACCATTACATGCATGTACTTGTCGATTTGATCCTTCAGTGCCTTTACTACCTTTGGGTGAGAGTGACCCAAGGGTAGTGCAGAAACACCTGCAATAAAATCTAAATATGATTTTCCACTGGTGTCAAACAGATAAGAACCCTTGGCGTAATCAATTTCCAACCCAATCGGATGCGGAGTGGTTTTGGCTTGATATTTTAAAAAGTCGTCAAGCATCTATTGAGGTTCAAATTTTTTAAATGCTTCTGGCGTAATCGATTCTTTAGTTTCTTTCGGTTGAAATTGATTGTCTTCAACACTGAATAAATCTTCAATGATCTTGGGACGCTCTTTCGACCTCCATACGAAACCCTCCAGTTTTCTGTCATTGATTGGCAAATCTTTATCTGGAAAAAGGTTTCCGTCTGGGCTCACAAAAAAAGTGATGTCCTCGATTTGATTGTTTTCAGTAATCATTTTTAAACGACTGCAAGTGGTGTTGTCGATTCCAATCAACTCATTGTCTTCATCTGAGTACATGTAGTAAATTACTTGGGTGTTTTTACTAACATATATCTCATGGAGTTTGCCGTCTTGAAATACCCCGTCGAGTAAGCCTCCTTTGATTTGATTAAATCCTGTACCGCTAATAGAATCTTTTTCAATGACCCAGCTGTTTCCAATAATTTTCAGTGAATCGAGTTTTCGGGTTTCCATGTTTGAGGTCAAAAATATTTCGTCTCCAGACATTTGGTTTTTCCCAAACCATAGCACTGGATTTCTTGCGCTTTTCTGACTTTCTGTAAAAATTTGTATTTCCTTTCGGGTCAGCGGTAATTTCAACATTTTTATCAAGCCTGTATTTTGATTTAGGTGAATCGAATCTGACTTCCCCCTGATGTCAGACTTAAAAATCCTCACATCATAATAGCCTCTTAAAATTTTTTCCTCTTGAGGGCCAGTTGCCAAAAGGGTGTCTGCATGTATGTAGAGCGAGTCTTGATCAATGATGTTAATGGCTACGGCCCTTCGGGTGATAATAGCTGAGTCTTTGGCTTTGAATATTTCTCCATAATGCCCATTGATAATAGATTTGTTTAAGGTATCTACAATACTGACATTATTGGTGGCCGCTGCATAATCTTTTTCATTTTCAAAGTATAAACTGTCCCCTTTGATTTCTTTATTATCGTAGAGAATAATTGCATTTTTTTGGAAATTTCCCTTTTGCAGTTTGGTGTCGTATGCCCCTTTTTCACAATAGATGTCGTAGTCTTCTCCTACGATGGTTGTTTTTCCATAAAAAAATGCCCTATCATTATCGGTAAAATAATCCAGTCTTTGGGAGCGCAGTTCGTATTCTGGGTCGTCAATTTTTACACTAGATATAAATCTGTATTTTTTTTCGTTCATAAAATAGGTCCCTCTAATACTGGTAAGTTTCCTTTGTTCATCGATTATAGTTCCGAGAGAGTTGTAAAAAGCTTCAGATTTTTCTCTGTCTATATACAAGGTATCGGTGAACAGGTTCATATCGGGTCTTTCTAAAACCACCTTTCCCCATGCTTTGGCTAACTTAGTATTTCCGTTGTATTCGATTTGTTGGCAGGTCATTTTTAATGTATCTCCTTGCATAAAAACAACATCTCCGTTGGCTCTGAAAAAATTCTTTTTGTGATAGAAATAAGAAATATCGGACTTGATTAATGCTCCTTCATGAAAAAGATGAACCCGAACACCTTCCTTTTTGAGCAGTATATTAGCACCTGGAAAACTGAATTGATCTTGGGTGGAGCCTCCAGCTTGGATAATTTCAATAATTTTAGGTGACTCCTGTGCTGTTACATTTCCAATCCAAAAAAGTAGAAAAAGCAGCAGTGCCCCAATTTGATTTTTGTTTTTCACAGCAAGTTGATGTGTGTAGTAACTAATATAGAAAATCTACCTTAAAATGGTTTGTTTTCGATCGGGTCCCACAGATACAATTTTGATAGGTGTTTTGAGTTCTTGCTCTAAAAAATCAACGTAATCTAAAAAGTTTTTAGGCAGGTCTTTTTCCGTACTTATTTGAGTTAGATCTTCTTTCCACCCCGGTATATCTTTGTATTCTGGTGTGATTAAATCTGACTGGATATCGTAAGGAAAATGATCGATCAGTCCAGAGTCTGTACGGTATTGTTTGCAAACTTTTATGGTTTCAAACCCAGACAGCACATCTCCTTTCATCATCATCAGTTGGGATACTCCATTAATTTGTATAGCGTATTTTAGGGCAACCAAATCCAGCCATCCACAGCGCCGTGCCCTTCCCGTAGTAGCGCCAAACTCATGCCCTTTTTTGGAGATCTTAGCACCGACCTCATCAAAGAGTTCTGTTGGAAAAGGACTGCTTCCCACCCGAGTAGTATAGGCTTTAAATATCCCGAACACCTCTTTTATTTTATTTGGCGCAACCCCAAGCCCTGTACAGGCTCCTGCGGCTGTTGTTGTTGAGGAAGTTACAAAAGGGTAAGTTCCAAAATCAACGTCTAATAAAGAACCTTGTGCCCCTTCCGCCAGGATTTTTTTTCCTGCATCTTGTGCTTTGTGAATATAACTTTCGCTGTCCACAATCTGGCATTTTTTCAATGTCTCTAGTGCATCAAAAAATTCTACTTCCAATTCTCTTAAATTATACTCTAATTCCACATTGTGGAAATCCAACATTTTCAAATGCTTTTGCGTTAACGTTATGTATCGTTCCTTCCATTTTTTACTCAAAACATCACCTACTCTAATTCCATTCCTTCCTGATTTATCCATGTAGGTAGGTCCTATACCTTTGAGTGTTGATCCAATCTTTGCCTTTCCTTTCGAAGCCTCAGAGGCAGCATCTAATAGGCGATGTGTTGGAAGAATGAGATGTGCTTTTTTCGAAATCAAAAGTTTTTTAAAGATATCAATATGATAGGGGGAAAGATTCTCTATTTCTTTTTTAAAAATCACAGGGTCTATGACCACACCGTTACCAATTAAATTGATGGCGCTGGAATGAAATATACCTGAGGGAATGGTGTGTAAAACATGTTTAATTCCGTCAAATTCAAGTGTATGCCCAGCATTTGGACCACCTTGAAATCTCGCAATTATATCATAGGATTCGGTCAGTACATCAACTATTTTACCTTTACCCTCATCGCCCCATTGAAGGCCTAACAGTAAGTCTACGGACATAGTTATATTATGGATTTACGCTTTTTTTGGTTCCGTAAAAATAAAGAGAATGATTGTGGATTTCGATATCAAAAATTTCCTCTATTGTTTTTTTTATATTTTGAATTCGGGGGTCACAAAACTCCTTAACTTCACCGGAATCGGTGAGAATGATATGATCATGTTGCCGATCAAAATAGGACTTTTCGTAATGCGCTTGATTTTTCCCAAACTGGTGTTTTCTCACTAATCCACATTCTAAAAGAAGTTCAATAGTGTTGTATAGGGTGGCTCTGCTGACCCTGTATTTTTTGTTCTTCATGGTGATGTACAACGACTCTATATCGAAGTGATTATCACTGTCATAAATTTCATAAAGAATGGCAAACCGCTCTGGAGTTTTTCTGTGAGCGTGTTTGTTTAGAAAATTGACAAAAACCTCATTTACAATTTCCTGATTGGTTTTACTTTTTTCCATAATAACAAATATAAGCCTTAAATTATTCTCTTTGTACTTTATCTACTCCTTTAACCTTTAAAAGATTGTCAACCAGCTTATTGAGTATTGTTTTATTTTTTACACTTACACTTATAAGCCCTGTAAAAACCCCATCTTCACTATCAAAACTCAGTTTGTTAATGTTAACGTTCATGATATTTGAAATGGATTGGGTCACTTCACGCACAATACCCATATTGTCAATTCCTGATAGTTTAATTGTTGCGGTAAACTCGTCCGAGGAGGAATCTACCCACTTGGCTTTAATAATTCGATAGGAATAGTTGGATTGAAGAGATAGGGCATTTGGGCAGTCATTTGTATGGATTTTGATACCTTCTTTTACACTGACAAAGCCAAATACTGGATCACCAGGTATGGCATTACAGCAAGGTGACATGGTATGCTTTAATTGTTGGTTTTCTTTTCCAAACACTAATGTATCGAACCTTTGAGTGATTTTATCCTTATTGCTATTGGTGAAAACAGGATTTTGTTTTCTGATTCTTTTTTTGAAAAAATTGAGAAATGTGCTGTTGAAATCCGATGAAAATTTTTTCAGTTGTTTGTTGTTGATGGTGCCCAACCCAACCCGATAGAATAAGTCCTGACTGGTATCTAAGCTAAAATACCGTAACATGTGGGTTGTGGTTTTGTCGTTGAGGGTGATCTTGAGTTGTTTTAGTTTTCTCCTTAAAGTTTCGCGTCCATCTTCGGCAATTCTCTTCTTTGCTTCATTTAAAGAAGATTTTATTTTGGCTTTGGCTCTTGAAGTTTTTACAAAATCCAGCCAGTTGGCAGTAGGTTTAATATTTTCAGAGGTAATCACTTCCACGTGTTCACCGCTTTTTAATGCCCTACTTAAGGGCACAAGTTTACCATTGACCCTGGCACCTCTCGTTTTCATTCCTATTTCAGTGTGTATGCTGAAGGCAAAATCCAAAGCGGTTGCGCCTTTTGGTAGTGATTTAATTTCCCCAGTTGGGGTAAAAACAAAAATTTCTTTAGCATATAGATTAAGCTTGAAATTTTCTACAAAATCCACTGCATCTCCAGTATTGTTTTCCAGCACCTCCTGTAATTTATCTAGCCAAGATTCTATACCGATGTCTTTCTGATTTCCATTTTTGTATTTGTGATGGGCAGCATATCCCTTTTCAGCGATTTCGTGCATGCGTTGAGATCGAATTTGTACTTCAACCCATTTGTTTTTTGGCCCCATTACAGTGATATGAAGCGCCTCATAGCCATTGGATTTTGATGCGGTGATCCAATCTCTTAGTCGCGTGGGATTTGGTGTGAAATGGTCTGTGACAATAGAGTAAATTTTCCAAGCCAGAAACTTTTCATTTTTTTCTGTAGCATCGTAGATGATTCTGATGGCAAACTTGTCAAATACATTCTCAAAAGGAATATTTTGGACATTCATTTTTCTGTTGATCGAAAAAATAGATTTACTCCGTCCTTTAATTTGATAGTCCAGTCCCTCTTCTGCAAGGGTAAATTTTACGATGTCAGAGAAGGATTTAATGTATTGTTCTTGTGCTTCAAAACTGTCCTCAATCTTATTTTTTATAAAATCATAGCGTTCAAAATGGGTGTATTTAAAACTCAAATCCTCAAGCTCAGTTTTTATATTGTAGAGACCAATTCTGTGAGAAAGGGGTGCATAGATGTAGAGTGTCTCGGAGGCAATTTTCAGTTGTTTGTCCTCGGGCATGAACTCCAAAGTTTGCATGTTGTGCAAACGATCTGCAATTTTTATGATGATGACCCTAATATCATCATTGAGCGTCAGTAATAATTTTTTAAAATTTTCTGCTTGGAGTGAAACGTTACTTTCTTTACTCAGCTTGGATATTTTGGTCAACCCTTCTACAATTCTAGAAACATCTTTTCCAAAGAGCTTTTCCAAGTCCACAAAATCATACTCGGTGTCTTCTACAACATCGTGGAGAAGCGCAGCAGCAATAGAGGTAGCATCCAGTCCAATTTCTTGTGCTACAATTTTGGCAACGCTTATGGGATGATAAATGTAGGGTTCTCCAGATTTTCGTCTTTGGTTTCTGTGGGCGTGTACCGCTGTATTAAAAGCAGAACGAATTAATTTCTTGTCCTTTTCGGTCAAAGTTTGATAACTGATCTGAAGCAGTTCTTTGTACTGCTTCGCAATCTCTTTGTTTTCTATTTCTGCGCCTACGATCATTGTTATTATAAAGGTACCTGAAACTTTTAATTCAACAAAATCATTGTTTTTCGCAGTGGTACATCAAAATTCCTGCCGAAACAGAAAGGTTGAGGGAGTCCATTGGAAATTTTACCGGTATTTTGATTATTTTTTTTGCTTTTCTCAACCATTTGGCATCCAAACCTTTGTCTTCGGTACCAAAAACAATTGCCAATGGAAATTTGTATTCCACCCTTTTATAATGTTTCGCTTCGGGCTGAAGTGATGTTACAAAAACATTAAAATTATTTTTTTCTAAATAAGTAATGACATTGTTGCTGCTATCCAAGGCTACGGGTATGGAAAAAACACCTCCCATACTGTTTCTTATGACCTGGGGATGGTACAGATCTGTCTTGGGGTTTGCGATGATTACTGCATCCCAATCTGCGGCTGCAGCCGTTCGCAGCAGTGCCCCAATATTACCAGGTTTTTCCGGCGCCTCCAATACCAACACCCGATTTTGTTGATGGTTCAGCAAGTCCTCCAAAATGTGATTTTTTACTTTTAAAATTGCAATAAGATCTTCGGATCCTGATCTCATGCTGACGCGTTCAAAAAGTTTTTTACTCAAGATAAAAGTTGACCCCTCATGACCATTTACATCCTCTGGTTCTGTTGCTTCCTCAGGATAGAAAAGCATTTCTATTTCATAGTCCATATCTATAGCCCGACTGAGTTCCCTGTGCCCGGATACCACAAAAAGACCTTCTTCTCTTCTAATCCTGGATTTGGTCATTAATAGAAGGAGTTTTTTAATGATCGGATTGTGCGAACTGCTGATGTATTTCAAATCTTTTTTTTGTAAAGTTATTGGGTCTTTGGGTAACTTTTTAAGGATTGATTTGTTTTTTGTGATAGTTGATGACCAATCCTACCATTTCGTGGTAGCTTTTGATCCCGGTTTTCTGACCATTTGCTTTGAGATAACCATCGTAAGTTTTTTCAAAAATAAATCCAAAAGGGTTTTCATATTGCTTCCAAAACAAACTTAATGCTCTAAAATTTTCAATGATACCTGGATTTAGTGCTTTTAATTTCTCAGCCGCTTTTTTGGGGTCTATTTTTTTTATCTCTGAGTAGCAATACCTAAATGCAAATGTGTGACCAGCGAATTGAAAATAGGGATCACTACTTTTAATGGCAGATAAGTAGGCGATAAAATTGGCTTCTTTTTCCGATGCATGGCCTAATTGGTGCGCCATCTCATGCATAGCAGTAGTGATTATACTAAGCTTTGGCATCAATTCATTTACTTGAGACTCTAAGGTAAAAGGATTCAGATAACCCGCATATCCCATGTAGGAGAGTGGTAGGCTGAGCAGTGATTTTTTTACTTTAGAGGTCTCCAAAAACATCGGATCGGAAAATATAAAATCTAATTTTATTTTTTCTGCAAGAACTTCTTTAGAATAAGGGATCTTGACGGCTAAAGAATCTGAGGTGGAAAGAGCACTATGACTTCGGTTGGACATCTCAATGAGTTTATCCAAACGATCTTCTAAATCCTGCTCGGTGTATTCCAATGATATCCCCAATTGCTGATTTAGGGGAAGCCTGTGGTAATTGAAACCCCAACTCAGATGAAATATCCAAGCCATTACAATCAAAATTGAAAATAAATCCAGAAAAATTGATAAAGGTTTGATTCTCCAATGGGGAATTTTTTTTATGAAAAACTGAATCAGCAATGCGAAAAGTACTAAATACAGAATATCTCCAATAGAAAAAGGAAATCTGCCCAAGAGTGTTTGATGTATCTTTAAGACAAAAGGATAATAAAAATTGCTGTAGTAAAGCTCGGTCGCATGTGGATTGCTTTGTGCATAGTTAACCAGCAACCACAGTGGTAACGCACTTAGGCAAACCAAGGTGGTTGTATTTATTCTCATTATTAAAATTTCATCTCAGCGAACAGAGCTCTTGGCATGACTATTCCACAAGTGATACTATTTCTACCTCGAAGATCAGATCTGATTTGGGAGGAATTACCTGATTTCCATCTTCACCATAGGCCAATCCAAAAGGTAAAAATAAGGTGGCTTTGTCCCCTACATTTAAGAGTCTCAAGCCTTCTTTAAACCCAGGAATCATTGCTGCATTGGGATTTACGTCGGCCGTGATCGGTTGATACGCATTGGCAGCTTTTCGGTTTGAGTCTACTCTTCCCAGTGCTGTTGCAGTTTCCAAATTACTGGTTTCTAAAAGCACCCCATCTGAAAAGTAAACTGCATAGTGGGCTTTTACAACATTAGTGGTAGTGACCTTTGGCCCAGATCCTTTTTCGCTAACAAAGTATTGAAGTCCTGACGATGTGATAGTGGACTTTTCCTTTTGGGAGGTGAATTTTTCCTGATTGGCTTTCATCATTGCAGCTTCTTTTTCTGCTCTTTCCCGATTTGTTTTGTCTTTTTCTGTTATGTAATTAGAGAAAACTTCAGCGGCGTTAAAACTTTTAGCACTTCTTCCTTTTCTAATAATCTTTATTTTCATTATCGTATCGTTTTGTGCTATGCTGTCCACGACAGCTTGCCCATTTAGAACCTTGCCAAAAACAGTATGTTTGCCATCAAGCCATGGTGTTTCTTTGTGGGTTATAAAAAATTGACTACCATTGGTGCCTGGCCCTGCGTTGGCCATAGACAGAACTCCAGGACCATTGTGACTGAGGTCAGTGATTTCATCGTCGAACTGGTACCCAGGACCACCAGATCCTGTACCCGTAGGATCACCCCCTTGGATCATAAAGTCTTCAATCACCCTGTGAAAGATGATGCCATCGTAGTATTTTTTTCCAGAAAACTGATCCTCTACCAGAGGGTTATTTCCTTCGGCCAAGGAGACAAAATTAGCTACAGTAATCGGTGTTTTTTCAACTTCCAACTGTAACAAAATATCACCTTTATTGGTTTCGAGGTTGGCATACACGCCATCTACTAAATCAGGGTATTTTTGATCACAGCTCAACAGGAGCGTCACAAAAGTCAAAGCAATTAAATGGATTTTTATCATCGTTAATTATTTAGTTTTTTTCTAATTCTAATAATGTTATAGTAAATCGCAAAGGTTGGTTGATTCCAATTTTATCACCATCTCCTTGATAACCATAGCAAAGGTATGAGGGAAAAAGAAATACACCAATTTCACCCATGGCTAAATATTTTACACCCACTCTTAGTCCCGGGATTAAATCTTCTTGATCTATAAAAAAGCTTACTTCACCCAGTGTTTTTTCGTCGTAGAGTAAGTTTCCATTCAGATCTTCTATGCGGTAAATAAAAGTGACGCGATCACCTTTTAAAGGCAGAGCCCTGTTGTTTTTATTTTTTTTCTGATGCGCAAACCAGAACCCTTGGGGTGTAGCACTGAAGTCAAGTTTTTTTTCTTTTTCGATGTGTTGTTGAAAGAGCGCTTGTTCTATGGCAACAATATTTTTATTTCGTTTGGCAGACTCTTTTAAAAACACTTGCTTTTGTTTGTTGACGGGCCTTCGGGGCTCTAAATTTTGACAGCCAAAAAGTGACGTAAATGAGATCAATAGAAAAAACCTAAGCATTGAAAATAATTTTTTCTGTTTCAATTGATTTTATAAAATGCGAGACAGTTTCTTCGATGGAAGAGTCTGATTTACCTCCCGCAGCATTAAGATGTCCCCCACCACTAAAGTATTTTCTGGCAAATTGGTTCACATCGACGGATCCCTTTGAGCGGAAGGACATTTTAATGATTTTTTCTGATTCATTTTCAATCATAATTACTGAAAGTAACACCCCTTTAAGGCTTAATCCGTAATTTACAAAGCCTTCTGTATCCCCTTTTTTAAAATTATTGTGGTTTAATTCTTTTTGAGAGAGGGTGATATAGACCACCGGAAGCCCCTCTATTTTTTTTAAATTATTGAGTGCAGTTCCCAGTAATCGGAGCCTGTTAAAAGATGCAGTATCGTATATATTTTGGTGAATCATATGCGGTTGGGCGCCTTTTTCGATAAGGGAAGAAACAATTTGATGGGTTCTTGCTGTGGTAGATGGGAAACGGAAAGAGCCAGTATCTGTCATAATACCTGTATAAAGGCAAGTGGCTATCGATTTATCTATTTTTATCGGATCAAATGCATTGAGCAGTTCAAATACCATTTCGCAGGTAGACCCAACGTTGGCATCGGAGTATTTAAAATCAGCGAAATCTCCGGGGTTTTCATGGTGATCGATCATTATTTTTTGCGCCTTGCTGCTGGCAACAATGTTTTCTAAATTGCCTATTCTATTAAGTTGATTGTAATCCAGTGTAAATATAATTTCGGCTTTTTCAATCAATTCAACAGTTTTTTCGTTGGCGGTTGAATAGTTAATTATATTCTCCTGACCCGGCATCCAATTCAAAAACTTTGGATATTCGTTGGGGCTAATAATTTCGGCACTGTGCCCAGTTTTTACGAGAAAAAAATGAAGTGCAAGACAGCTTCCAAGTGCATCTCCATCGGGGTTTTTGTGGGGAATAATGACAATTTTTTTTGGGGTCTCAAGCTTTTTTATGAAACCGGAAAGCAATTGTTTGTTCATATTTCAAAGGTACCAAAATTTATGCCTCAGGATTTCAATCATAGGGTTAAAATTTATTTTAAAGTTTTGGAATCTCAACTGGCTTCAATTTTATAGATTTGCACTACAGAAAAACAACAATGTCAAGTAACAGAACTTTTACAATGATCAAGCCAGATGCGGTTGAAAAGGGCCATATAGGTGCTATTCTCAGTAAAATCGATGCCTCTGGGTTTAGAATTGTTTCCATTAAAATGACACAAATGTCCAAGCGTGATGCTGAAATGTTTTACGCCGTTCATCAGGAACGTCCCTTTTTCGATGATTTGGTATCATTTATGAGTCGAGGCCCTATTATTGCAGCGATTTTAGAAAAAGAAAATGCTGTTGATGATTTCAGAACGCTTATAGGAGCGACCAACCCAGAGGAAGCTGCTGCAGGAACCCTTCGAAAGGAATTCGCGACTTCCGTTGGAGAAAATGCTGTTCATGGTTCTGATAGCGACGAAAATGCTGCACTGGAGGGTGCTTTTCATTTTTCTGCAAGAGAAATATATTAGCGTAGAACCAATTTCGCAACGACTGCATTCCCTAGTTCCTCGTTCACCATCTTTATGATTTTGTCCTTGCCATAGCTGAGTTCTTCTCTAAGGGCTGGGTTGCTGAGGGAAATAAAAAGTGTGCTTCCCCTAAGAGAAATCTTATCGGTGTATTGTGAAATATTCAAACCCATCAACTTATGCCAAATTTCGTTTAGCCGAGCATTTGTAATACCTGAGTAGAGCGCTTTTGAAGCAACAATTTCGCCAAGTATCTCGCTGACACTTTGCGGTTCAAACTTTCTCTTGGATGACTTCATTCATTAATATTGACCTGAATATCTCAGGTAATGATATCTTTTTTCTCGGTGCTCTAAAACCAACTTCTCGTCGGTAAGCAAAATAATTTTTTCTGTCCATTGATCCCAAGGAGTTTGTAATTTTATAAAACAGTTGTCTCCTTCGAATATAATCTTAAAAATATTAAAATCTTCAGTGACAGAAAATTTATTGCCAAATTCAGGTTGGACTTTTTTTCTGATTCCTTCTATTTCATTGATTTCATAAAAATCAAGTAATTTCTCAGCACCTCTTGGATAGAACTTTTCACTTCCGTGGGAAATGTAATCTATTTTCCAATATCCTTCAATCAGATATACCTGATCGGGTTTTACCGATGAGGTACAGCCAAGAAAAAGGAGCGCCATAAGTCCTAAAAAAATCCTGAACATCAATTAGCTAAGATTAAAAATTTCATACTCAAAAGTACTTTCTTGCAGTGCTGCTTTGATTCTGTCCTGATGAGTGTCTGAGATAAAGATTTGCCCCATCCGATCGCGGTCAAATAATTGAATGGTTTGGGTGACCCGGTCTTGGTCCAATTTATCAAAAATATCGTCCAGTAAAACAATTGGGTTCATCCCAGACTTTTCTTTCAAAAAATCGAACTGTGCCAATTTTAGCGCGATTAAAAAAGTTTTTTGTTGGCCTTGGCTACCAAATATTTTTATAGGTATGCCTCTAATCTGGAGGTCTAAATCATCTTTGTGAGTCCCTACAGAGCTGTATTGTAATATCTTATCCTTCTCTAAATGGGTGTCCAACAAAACCTCCAAGTCATTACCGTCTAGGTCGGAGACGTAACGAATGTCAACCTCTTCAGCCCCCTGACAAATACTTTGGTGCCTTTTGGTAAAAACGGGAATAAAAACCTCCATAAAGGATTTTCTTTTCTCGTAAATAGGTTTTGCCAATGCACACATTTGGTGGTTGTAAATAGACAAGGTCTCTTGATCAAAAGTTCTGTTTTTCGCAAAAAACTTAAGTAGTGCATTCCTTTGAGTAAGTATTTTGTTGTAATCAGAAATATTTTTGAGGTAAATTTTGTCGGTTTGACCGATGACACCGTCAATAAATTTTCTTCTGGTGCTGCTGCCCTCAATAATTAAATTTCGATCGGCTGGTGACACGATCACCAATGGGATTAAACCAATATGATCTGCAATTTTATCGTAGACTTTACCGTTTCTTTTTACTGTTTTTTTTTGTCCTTTTTTTAAACTGCAATTAATTTTCAATTCTTTGACTCCATTGTTGAACCTTCCTTCGATCATGAAAAATTCCTTTCCAAATTGTATGTTTTGTAACCCAGAGGGATTAAAATAACTTTTGGTGAAAGCTAGGTGATAGATACTATCTAATACGTTAGATTTTCCTATGCCGTTGTTGCCAATAAAGCAGTTTATTGGAGCCTTAAAATGGAATTGCAAGGCTTCAATATTTTTATAATGGGTGAGGGTTAACTGTTTTAAAAACATGTAAACAAATATAGTTTGGTTTCTTAAGTTATGACAATAATTAATTTTATTTCACTGCACTTATTTTCAATATGAAAGGAGTTTTTGATTTTGGCACAAAAAAGGTTAATTTTGGAAATTCAAAAAATCAAAGATGGCAACCTACAAAAAGCGTGGTTATAAGAAATCGATTATTCCCAGCAGTAAGAACCAGACCGAACAAGAAAGCACAACCGCTGAGGTGTTTGAAAAGTTAGATTCAACGGCATCGATTACCGAGGATTGGATTTCTAAATATCAAAACTTTATACTCGCTGGTGTTGGTGTTGTTGCCTTATCAGTACTTTCCTATCTCGGGTATCAGAACTATATTTTAGAGCCCAAAAATAAAGAGGCCATCAGTGAATTAAATCAAGCTCAGATTTATTTTGAATTGGCAGTCAATGGGCAGAACTCAGATTCCCTATTCCAACGTGCACTTAATGGAGGAGAAGGAAAATATGGTTTCCTGGACATTATTGACAACTATTCAGGCACACCAGCGGCCCAATTGGCCACCTACAGTGCTGGAATGTCCTACCTCAATCTCGGCGATTATGTAAACGCCATTGAATACCTCGATCAATTCGATACAGATGATATAATTTTAAATGCCTTGGCCAAAGGGGCCATTGGCGATGCTTTTGCTGAAATCGGCCAGCCAGAGGAATCATACGCCTATTATGTAGCAGCATTTGAGGCCAGTGACAATTCTTTCAGCACTCCAAAATACCTTTTTAAAGCAGCAATCTTAGGAGCTTCATTGGGTAAAAATAGTGCGGCTTTAAAATACTTTAAAAGAATTGAGGCCGATTACCCAGAATCTGCTGAGGCCGCAAAAGTGGTTGTGCAAATAGGTCGTTTGGAAAACCTTTAACCATGGCAACTGCCGACAAAAGCCTGTCTAAATACGACCCATCTCAGGTTCCAGATGGTGCCGACTACCGGGTGGCACTGGTCGTTTCAGAATGGAACATTAAGATCACTGAGGCTTTGTTTCAAGGTGCTAAAACCACCTTACTATCCCACAATGTCCCTGATAAAAATATTATAAGAATTAATGTGCCAGGCAGCTTTGAGCTCATATACGGCGCCAGTCGCGCCCAGCAAATGGATTTCGACGCTGTAATTGCCATAGGTTGTGTTATTCAAGGAGAGACTCGTCATTTTGAGTTTATTTCTAATGCAGTAGCACAGGGCATTAAAGACCTAAACGTCAACAGCACTACTCCGGTTATTTTTTGTGTTTTGACTGATGAAACACTGGAGCAGTCTGAGGCGCGCAGTGGAGGTGAAAAAGGAAATAAAGGGGTTGAAGCCGCTGTAACGGCTCTAAGAATGATATGGCTGTGAATTTCTTTTCACAAACTGTTCAAACTAAATGGCGATTTAAAACACTTTAGTTAAATTTGATTAGGGTAATTCATTGTCCTTATCTATAACAATTTGATGCAAATGAAAATCAGCCTATTAAAGCTTAGAAAAAACCGCAGTTACAATTATACTCCGCGCTACTACAGTGGTAAAGAGGGCGGTAATCCTTATGATTTTGACTCAAAATTTTCAAAATACAGAGACACCTACAATCAAAATGATTTTGGCCAGCAATGGCAAGAAGCTAGGTTGAAAATGCGCACCAAAAGAAACAGAGGAGTATCCTCTCGTTTGGTATTTATTATTTTGATTTTGACTTTGGTATTTTTGTACATCATCGACTTTGATCTGTCCATATTCAATAATTAATGGCAGATATAATTTCGCTTTTGCCAGATTATGTTGCCAATCAGATTGCTGCTGGCGAAGTCATTCAAAGGCCTGCATCAGTTGTTAAGGAACTTTTGGAAAATGCTATTGATGCTAAGGCCACTGAAATAAAACTACTGGTAAATGGCTCTGGAAAAACGCTCATTCAGGTCATTGACAATGGGATCGGGATGAGCCCCACCGATGTTCGATTAGCTTTTGAAAGGCATGCTACATCAAAAATTAAAATTGCCGATGATTTGTTTTCAATTACCTCCAAAGGCTTCAGAGGAGAAGCTTTGGCTTCTATTGCTGCGATTGCGCAGCTGGATGTACAAACCAGAATTGCAGAAGAGCAAATGGCAAGTACACTCAAAATTTCAGGGAGTAAGGTAACAGAGCAAACGGTATCAGTAGCGCACAAGGGAACGTCCATAGCTGTAAAAAATCTCTTTTACAATGTCCCTGCTCGAAGAAACTTCTTAAAATCAGATAAGGTAGAGCTAAGACATATTATCGATGAATTTCATAGGGTGGCTTTGGCACACCCCGAAGTGAAATTTAGTTTTTTACAAAATAACTCAGAGCTCTTTAATCTTCCCTCTTGTTCTCACAAGAAAAGGATAGCAAACATATTTGGAAATAAAACAGAGGAGAAACTTATCCCTATGGAGGAAATGACCTCTGTGGCGGGAATTGAAGGTTTTGTGGTAAAACCAGAATTTGCTAAGAAGTCTAGAGGGCAGCAGTTTTTTTTTGTAAATCACAGGTTCATAAAAAGCCCTTTTTTAAATCATGCAGTTAACGCCGCTTTTGAAGGTTTGATCAGGGATCAGTTTTACCCAGGGTATTTTATTTATATACAAATTGATCCAAAGTCAATTGACATCAATATTCACCCCACCAAGACAGAAATTAAATTTGAGGAAGAGCAGAATCTTTATGCAATTCTCAAATCCATGACCAAGCACAGCTTAGGAATGTTTCAGGCAGCACCAGTTTTAGATTTTGACAGAGATCCAAATTTGGATACGCCATACGACTTACAGAACAAAAACCCTACGAGTGAACCCAATATTGAGGTTGATTCTAGTTTTAACCCTTTTCAGAGACAAAGTGTAAATCCGCCAAAAGCTAGTTGGGAGAGCTTATATTCAGGCATGGAAATACCAGATGCTTCTGATATTGAGGGGAATGAATTGAAATTGGGGGTGGAACAAGCTCCAAAAGTATTTCAATTGCTGAGAAAGTTCGTTGTAACAACAACCCGTTCGGGACTGCTAATTATAGACCAACAACGCGCCCATCAGCGGGTATTGTACGAAAAGTTTCTTACCAGTCTCACCAAAAGAAATATGCTGAGTCAGCAGCTTATTTTTCCAAAGGAAATAGAATTATCACAGCAACAGATGGCCTTATTTTCCGGATTGGAAGAAAACCTTAATGCTATGGGGTTTGTTGTAAAGCTCAGAGGAAAAAAATTAGTGATCACAGGGGTACCCTCCATTTGTAATGACAAACAAATAGAAAAACTATTTGAGGATATTTTTATATCCCCCGATGATGAAGAGCAAGTTGAAAGTTTCAGCAAGGGTGATTTCATGGCCAAGCTCCTTGCCAAATCACTGTCCATAAAAACTAATAACATTCTCTCTACCGAAGAGCAACAGGCATTAGTGGACGATTTTTTTGCTTGTAAAGAGACCTTGACCTGCCCATTTAATCGTAAGATTTTTATTACTTTAGAAAAACAAGAATTAGAAAAGAAATTGAATTAATGCGCAATATCACAGAAACAGTAAAACACCTGCTGATCATTAATGGTATTTTTTTCTTGGCCACACTCACATTGGGGAATCAAGTCTATGATTGGTTTGCGTTACACTACCCAAATAACCCAAAATTTGAAATATGGCAGCCCCTAACGCACATGTTTATGCATGGCGATATTTCTCATATTTTCTTTAACATGTTTGGTTTGTGGATGTTTGGAACTCCGTTAGAGCAGATGTGGGGAAAGAAAAAATTTATTTTTTTCTATTTGTCCACAGGCTTTGGTGCAGCGGCACTCCAGTTGTTACTTTACTACTATCAGATTGATTATGTAAATGCTGCTTTGAATGAATTGGGATTGACGAATCTTGATATCAATAATTTTTATTCAACAGCGGAACTACCCACTTCCGCCATTAATGAAATAGGGGAGGGCTCACTTTCCAGCGCTTTCAATGCTTATCGTTCCGTTATGGTGGGTGCTTCAGGAGCACTATACGGGGTTTTGGTGGGTTTTGCGATGCTGTTTCCAAATGCCCAGTTAATGCTCCTGTTTCCACCGATTCCCGTAAAGGCCAAATTCCTTGTTCCCATATTGATTTTCGCTGACCTATTTTTTGGATTTTCATCTTACTCCATAGGACCTATAGCCCACTTCGCTCATGTGGGAGGAGCCATTACAGGTTTGGCAATGATGTGGTATTGGAAAAAGAATCAATTTGATAACAATCGATGGGATCTATGAGTTTTTTAGAGAACCTCAAATATCGAATTGCTGTATTTTCAATTGCAGAAAAACTCATTTTATTCAACGTGGTTTGTTTTTTTATACCCAAGCTTCTTAATGTAATCTTCTTTTTGTTCAATATCCCAAGTACAGCTTTTTTTAATTGGTTTCAGTTGTCGTCGAATCTGGGTGTTTTTGTCACCCGACCATGGACGCTTATTACCTACAGTTTTCTCCACAGTACTTTTTTTCATCTGCTGTGGAATATGTTGCTGCTCTACTATGCCGGTCGAATGGTGTTGAATTTGTTTCCAAAAACTACCTTTATTAACAACTACTTCTTGGGGGTTATCTCGGGGGGTATAATTTTTATTTTAAGCTATGCTTTGTTTCCAGTTTTTAGTGGGGTTTATCCTCCTATGATTGGAGCCTCTGCAGGGGTGATGGCGGTATTTATTTTTATCTGCACCTATACACCAGCCCAAGAAATAAGATTTTTATTTTTTAATATTAAGTTAAAATACTTAGGCATCGCTTTCTTTTTGATCGATGTCATTCAAATTCCCAGTGGCAATTCGGGGGGGCATTTGGCACACATTGGTGGGGCCATACTTGGTTTTTTCTATGCCCGTCAATTGGCTTCTGGGAGAGATATCGGGAAGGGATTTCAAGCCCTTTGGCAATCCCTCATTGGCCGTAAGAAAATGAAAACTGTTCACCGTGCTTCTAAAGCTCAAAAGAGCCAACCTGAAAAAACGACCGCCCCTTACCATCAAAAGAAAATTGATGCTATTTTGGATAAAATAAGTAAATCTGGATATGATAGTTTAACAAAAGAAGAGAAAGATTATTTATTTCGGGCAGGGAAAGAGTAAGCCCCTATACCTGTAACCCCAACAGCTATTTATGAAATTGAATTTTATCCAAAAAATCCTGATGCTTTTGAATTCGTCTTTACTGATTCTTCAGCTTTTTTTGATGGGAACATTTTGGGATTTTTATCAATATCCTTTTTTAAACTTAATGGTGCCCTTTATCGCATTGATTAATATATTCTTCTTTGTTTTTTGGGTTTTTAAATTGAAATGGCCCCTTTTTTTATTCATTTTTTCATTGCTCATCGGTTTTAATGAGTGGGGAAAATTATATAAACTTCCCAATAATGCCATACCGGTATCCAGCGGAATTAAGGTTATGAGTTTTAATGTAAGGCTATTCAATCGCTATCAGTGGTCAGATGCAAGCGACATTCCAGAGTCCATTGAAAGGTTCATAAAAAGTGAAGATCCTGATTTAGTGTGCCTGCAAGAGTATTCAAAAGTATCAAGCCCAAAGTTTAAGAATTATCCCTACCAATACATAAGGCCTTCCAAAAGAAACCGACAAAATGGACTCTGTATTCTTTCAAAATACAAACTATTCAATCGAAACTTTTTGGAGTTTGAGAACTCTAATAACTGCGCTGTCTATGCAGATATATTCTATAAGAAAGATACTGTCAGGGTTTACAATGTTCATTTGGAATCACTCAGTATCAATTTAGAGGATACATTATTTACCCAGCATCACTCCCAAAAATTTGTAAAAAGGATTCAAGGAGTCATCGATAAGCAGTATGGTCAAGTAGATCAGTTTTTGTCTGCGGACCAAAAGAATCCGCATCCCAGCATTGTATGCACGGATTTAAACAATAATGCTTTTTCCCAGTCTTACGAACGTTTGAAAAGTGACCGTTTTGATGCTTTTATTGCCTCTGGAGATGGCCTAGGTGCCACCTACAAACTGGCTTATTTTCCTTTTCGAATCGATTTTATATTTACCGATTCAAATTTTAACATAATCAATTTTACTACCCACGATTTTGACCTATCCGACCATAAACCAATTTCGGCACTCCTGGAATGGAAATAAAATTATTTGTTGAGTCGGATTAAATAATCCAAACTTTGAGGTCCCTTATTGAATAGTAGATCTACAACACTCAAGTTGTTGATAAATCCATGTTTTGCATGGAAAACCTGATGATAAGCGGGGCAGGAGGGTTGGCTAACTTTTTTTGCCAGAATAAAATCGAAATATTTTTCATGCGTCACCTCTTCTTTCAACACCGTTACTTCAGCCTCTAATAACACGCATAATTTTTCGATTATTTTGATGTTTAAATCCATCAAATTATTGGTTTTTTGATGGTAGAAATCATAAAAATCATCTTCGTAATACTCAAAAAACGGTGAAGAGCGGTAAGACGCTTCTAATGATTTCCAGTGGTTTTTTTGCCATTTGTTGTCATAATGGATGGCCACTTCTCCATCCAACTGGTGCGCTTTCGTTTTGTGGTGAACAATTGGGATTGATAGTTTTAATTTACCATTAGCACCATAGATCTCAGTTCTGTTTCTGAAAGTTTGTTTTTGATAGTGTTTGTTGTGAATAAAAGCAATTTTCTCTTCAGTAACCAACTGGGCCATGTAATGTATGTTGGGGAGGTAGGCTGGAATGAAAGCGGCAGTCATTAGGCTTGTTTTTTGCGTCTTTTTTTACGATAAAATACATAAGCCTGCCACAGCAAAACAATGGCCACAAAATAAGGGAAATAGGAGACCCGCTTTCCGGATCCTCCAACCGTACTAAAAACCCTATCCCATCTTACTTTCCAGTTTCTAACACCGTCGTTAATACCTTCAATACTGAACCAAATAAATACAGGCTTCCCTACTACATGGTCTTCTGGGACAAACCCCCAGAACCTACTGTCTTCTGAACGGTGCCGATTGTCACCCATCATCCAATAATAGTCATGTTTAAAAGTGTATTGTTCTGTTTTTTTACCGTTGATTAGAATGTCACCACCCTGAGTACTAAAACTGTTACTTTCATAATCATTGATGATTTTTTTGTAGAGGGCTATATTTTTTAGAGACAAGGTAACTGTGGTTCCTGCTTTTGGAATTACTAAAGGTCCATAATTGTCCTGATTCCAGTCATAGGGGATTTTGTTAGGAAAAAATGAGACATTGGGAGTCTTTACGGTTTGATTTCTTTGCACTACGCTGTCAATCCATACTTGTTGCTCCAGATAGCGCGCCTCATCGGCAGTTAGATTCAGTTCTTTAGTTGTTCCCAAGACTTCACTTGCCCGAAGCCCGAGAGATCTGATCAAAGCAATCGGGATTCCAGTATGCTTGGTCGTGGCAATAAAATCATTTTGATTATTCCTGCTGGAGCCAAACAAATAGGGCCTGATTTCATCAAAGCTATTTTGGGAAATATTTTCAATTTTAAAATTCCTGTAAAAATCGTTTAAGCCCAATTCTAGCAATTTTCTTGATGACACTCCCTTGCTGCTGTATGCCTTATAATTGTGAAGCACTCTTGCACGATCAGGTAAAATATTTTTTTCGCCATTGATGTGAACAAAACCTGCTTTAATTTCAAGGGTATCACCAGGAAGGCCTACACATCTCTTAACATAATTAGATTTTTTATCTAAAGGTTTTTTTACCCCTTGTTCTTGGACAAAAAACCTGCGTACAGTATCTGCAGGCCAATTGAATACAACGATATCATTTCTTTTTATCTTTTGGATTCGGGGCAATCTTAAATAGGGTAGCTGCGGTTTTTTTAAATAAGAACGTATTTTGAGCACTGGGAGGGTATCGTGGACCATGGGGAAGGCAATGGTGGTTGAGGGAATTCTTGCACCGTAGTGAAATTTACTGACAATTAAAAAATCACCAATCAATAGTGATTTCTCCAATGATCCAGTCGGTATAATATAGGGTTGAAAAAAATAATTATGGACAAAAGTAGCCGCCACTACTGCAAATACAATCGAACCGAACCACACGCTGAAGGCTGACCTTTTGATGCGAGCTGTATCATCGATATATACTGGTTTTTTTTGATAATTTAAGGTATAGATGTAGAAACCCAAACTTAATATGGCAATCAGACCGTCTACAGGTTTATTTTTTCCAAAATGTTTGACTGTGTCGATCCACAACACCATGAACATCATAAGGTTGATGACTGGAAGAAATAAAAGAAAAACCCACCACTTGGGTCGGTGAATTATTTTTAATAAAACAATCGCATTGTATACTGGAACAATGGCTTTCCAGGGCGCCTCACCGGCAGCCTTATATAATTTCCACGTACCTAAAAAGTGAACAATTTGTATGATTAGGATAAATAAAATCCATTGAAATCCATTCATAGTATTTAGAGATTTAGGACATCTTCCATTTTGTAAATACCTTTTTTACCAGCGATCCACTCAGCGGCGATCACAGCCCCTAAGGCAAAGCCGTTTCGATTGTGGGCTTTGTGTTCAATGCTGATTTCATCGATTGGGGATTTGTATTTAATGCTGTGGGTACCAGGCACCTCTGCTTCCCTTAAAGATTTTATCGATATAGTGTTTTCACCAACTACATCCAATTTCCAATTGGTGATATCGCTATTATTTATGATGTCTTCCGCAAGTGTAATGGCAGTTCCGCTGGGAGCGTCTAATTTGTGAATGTGGTGTGTCTCTTCCATGGCAACCTTATACTCTTTTTGTGGGTTCATCATTTGGGCCAAAGTTTTATTTAATTTAAAAAAAAGATTTACCCCTACACTGAAATTAGAAGCATACAAAAAAGCGGTTCCATGCGCGATAGCAAAGTCGGTTACTTTTTGGTAGTCTTCGAGCCAACCAGTAGTCCCGCAGACTACAGGGATTGCGTTTTTTAGCGCTGTATTAATGTTTTCAACGGCGGCTGAGGGAACACTGAAATTGATGGCAACATCTGCTTGGGCCAGTGACCCCGACAGCAGTTCTTTATCTACCTTACAAACAATTTGGTGGCCCCTTTCTTCAGCAATTTTTTCAATTGCTTTTCCCATTCTTCCGTAACCTAACAAAGCGAGCTTCATTCTTTTGCTTTAAAGTTTAACCAAAACTTTTAAACCTATATTGGATTCAGTGCCCAATAAATCGGGTTCGAATTTGGGTTTAACACTTAATTTATCATTGATGTTGAATTGCATCAAATGTGCACTAACGTTGGCATCCAATATATTCAACATATAAAACCCCAATATAAAGAGAAAAGACATATCTCGGTAGTTTTTATGAAATTTCATTCCTTCCAGAAGCTTTGTTTTGTCTGGAATCAATAGTATAAATTCATCATCAGTATAGCCTGCGTTTCTTCGTTTATAAGCAGTTCTGTATCGGTTCAGTTCTTTTTGATTATGGCGGTAACTGTAGACTGAAGTTCCAATGGCCGCGAAAACCAGCGGGACTTTCCATGCTTTCCCCACATAAATCTGCCCCAAACCGGGGAGTATAGCTGAATAAAAAGCAGCTTTGGAGGGGGTCAAAGGACTTTCAATCAGATGTTGTTTTCTGCTTTTTTCAACCGGTTCAGTTATTTCTTGTGAGAAAACATTTAGGTTGATTGTTATTAAAAATAGGACAAAGACTTTAGTCTTCACGCATGATTTTTTTTAGGATCTTTTGGAGGGTCTTGTAGGAGTCAAAAGGAACATTGATATTTCCTTTTCCCTTTTCATTTCCTTTGATGGTAATGGCCGTACCGATATAACCTCTGAGTTGCTCGGTCGCCTGTTTGAAAATTTCAGCTTGATAGCTTTGGGGAGATTTGTTGGTCTTTACTTTTTTTAGGTTGTTGACCAATAACTCAGTAGCACGAACGGAAAGTGATTTTGAAATGACCTTTTCATAAATCTCCAATTGTTGATCGGAGTCTTCAATATTGATCAAGGCTCTGCCATGCCCCATGCTTAGAAAGCCGTCTCGAATACCTGTCTGAATAATGGGATCCAATTTCAATAAGCGCATGTAGTTGGCAACGGTAGATCTTTTTTTACCGACTCTTTGGCTGAGTTGGTTTTGGGTAAGCTGAATATCATCAATTAACCGCTGGTAGGAGAGGGCAATCTCAATGGGGTCCAAATCTCTTCTTTGGATATTTTCTACCAAGGCCATTTCCAGTGTTTCTTGGTCATTTGCAATTCTTACAAATGCCGGTAGGGTCTCCAGTTTCAGATATTTAGCGGCCCTTAACCGGCGTTCTCCCGAGACTAGTTGATATTGATTTCTGCTTAATTTTCGAACCGTTACGGGTTGTATGATCCCCAGAGATCGAATGGACTCCGCCAGTTCCATGATGGCCTCCTCGTTAAAGTTGGTACGGGGCTGATAGGGGTTGACTCCAATTTTATTAACTTCCAAATTGATTATATTTCCCACTACCTTGTCTGAACCAGAATCAGATATCGATTGGATTTCCCTGTCGGGGTCGTCTAAAAGTGCAGATAGCCCTCTGCCCAAAACCCTTTTTTTATTTTTCTTAGCCATTGCCTACTTTTTCTTTTTTATAATTTCGTTTGCAAGGGTGAGATAGTTCTTTGCTCCCCTGCTGGTGGCGTCATAGTCAATGATATTTTCACCAAAACTTGGGGCCTCACTCAATTTTATATTGCGTTGAATGATGGTTTTAAAAACCATTTTACCAAAGTGCTTTTGAACTTCTTCAACCACTTGGTTGGACAGTCTTAATCGGGAGTCAAACATGGTGAGGAGTAAACCTTCAATATCCAAATTTTTATTGTGGATTTTCTGAACGCTTTTTATGGTATTCAATAGTTTCCCCAATCCTTCTAATGCAAAGTATTCACACTGAATAGGTATGATAAGAGAATGGGCGGCTGTAAGTGCATTGAGAGTGATCAAACCCAGCGAGGGAGCACAGTCAATGATCACATAGTCATATTTTTTATGAGCGTTTTCAAGGGCTTTTTTGAGCATGAATTCCCGATCCTTTTTATCCACCAATTCAATTTCGGTACCCACAAGATCGATGTGTGAGGGGATCAAATCTAAATTTTCGGTATCAGTGGGTAAAATGACCCCATCAGCAGTTGCGGTGTGTTCCAGTAATTGATAAGTCCCTAATTTCTGTTTTTTTATATCAACTCCTACTGCAGAGGTAGCATTGGCTTGGGGATCAGCATCAATGAGTAGTATTTTTTTTTCTAAAATAGCCAGCGCAGCTGAAAGATTAACAGCTGTAGTGGTTTTCCCTACTCCGCCTTTTTGATTGGCAATTGCAATTATTTTGGCCATTTTTAAAATTAATTTTCTAAAAATACAACTAAAATTATGGCATAAAAAATTTAATAAAACAGATTAAAGTAAACACTAACGATTTACTGCTCTGTTAAACTGTCTTCAATTTCTATGTAGAAAATGGTTTCCTCCTTTTTTTTATGACCGTATTGTTCTCGAGCAAAACGTTCAATGCTGTCCTTGCTGCTCAACTGTTGAATACTGGTCTGATCTTCCTTAATCAAGTTGATCAATTCATTCTTTTGTCTTTCAAGTTTATCAACTTCTTGGTTTAATTCGTTGTGAATTTTTAGTGAATGGGTATCTAAAAAAACCATCCATACCAAAAAAAACAAAAATATAAAGATGTATAGATAGCGGTAAATTTTGGCCACTGGGTGTGATTATTTGGTTATGCTGGCCACCCGCTCCGGGGTGATTACTTCTTCAGATTTATTACCCCAACTGTTGATGACATAATTCATCACATCTGTAATTTCGACTTCATCCAAACCTTGGTTTTGCATCACTCCATTGTATTCCTCTCCGTTGACGGTGATGGGTCCACTCATACCATATTTGATCCCTTTGATGCTGAGGTCAATGTCATTTAACAAATAATCTGACTGGGCAAGCGGGGGAAATACCCCCGACACCCCTTTACCGGTATCTAAGTGACATTGAATACAGAAGTCTTGATAGATTTCTTTTCCGTCAGAGATGCTCTGTACCAAGGGTTTATTCTGAAAAAGCCATGTACCTTCAATCAATACCATTAACCCTATCAAACCAATCATTACTTTCATTAGTTTTTAACCACTTTGAGTATTCCTTTACCTTCCACTCCTACGTAAAGATAACCATCTGGACCTTCTTTTACATTTCTAATTCGTCCAATTTCATTGAGTACTTTTTCGCGTTTTACAACTTTTCCTCTTTTTAGTTCCAGCCGCTCCAAATATTTGAATTTAAGCGATCCTACAAACAAATCTCCTTTCCACTTTCTGTATACCCCAGAGGATGAAAATGCCATACCACTGGGGGCGATGGAAGGTACCCAGTAATAGTAGGGCTGCTCCATACCGGGAAGAGCGGTTTTGTCTGTGATAGAGGTGCCGCTGTAATTAATCCCATAGGTAATTACAGGCCAACCGTAGTTTTTCCCTTTTTTTATAATGTTAATTTCATCCCCCCCTTTTGGGCCGTGCTCATTCTCCCATATTTTTCCTGTTTCAGGATGAACTGTCATCCCTTGGGGATTTCGATGACCATAGGAATATATGGCTGCAAGGGCATCGTCTTCATTTACAAAAGGATTGTCATCGGGGATACTTCCGTCCAAGTTTAAGCGATAAATTTTTCCACCATCGCGTTTTAAATCCTGGGGATTCACGTCCCGATTACCGCGGTCGCCGACACCGAAGAACAAATGACCTCGGTCGTCAAAAGCTATTCTGGATCCCCAATGTTGCCCCTTTTTTGTGTTAGGAGTAGCCTTGTAAAGTAATTTAAGATCATCGAGTTGATTTCCATTTAACACAGCGGTATAGACCGCTGTATTGCCTCCAGGGTCCCCTTCGACAAAAGCTGCTGTGGTGAAATAGATGATTTGATTGTTTTTAAAATCAGGGTGAACGGCCACGTCTAAAAGTCCTCCCTGTCCCCGCTGATAGATTTCCGGGAGGCCTGCTACTTCACTTTTTTCGCCATTTACAACGCGATAAAGAACCCCTTTTTTTTCAGTGACTAGTAGATCATTTACAGTGATAAAGTCCATTCCCCAGGGGATGTCAATTCCATCCACAACGGTCACCGTAGAATAATTAGATTTATCTGGTGAAGAAATTTTGGGTGGATTTTCTTGGGAAATACAAGAGGTCAAATAGAATACTACAACAGAAAAAATTAGATAGCAGTTTTTTTTCATGGGATTTTTTTTACAAAATAATTATTTCTCGGTGGCTTTTTTAAACCCTTGGGTAGTAACGTAATATTTGGTTGTCATATTAGGTACTTCCCATTCTGGGAGTTTACCCTGCTCGTAATATTTTAAAAAGTTTTCTGTAACTTGTCCAAAATGAGCTTCATGTCCAATTTTTAGAGCGTCTGGAATTTCAATTTTCCATTGCGATATTGAAACTTTATTGGCCTTTATACCTGGAAATTCTCCTTGAAGATTTTGGATGGCAACATCTAACAGGGATTCAAACCCTTCTTTTTCCTTCGCCTTAACATAGAGTGTAGGCTTAAAATTTTCATTGGCTCCCTGCATAATCACCAAATCACTTTTTGTACCCCTCATTTTGCTGTGGTGGGTGTCTCCTGTTCCAGGAGGTGCTTCATAGTCCCAGATCACGGACACCTTGGCATGCTTGCCTCTAATTGTATAATTGATTTCTCCATTGCAGAAAATATTGAGTGTATCCGATTGAACATCTTTTTGTAAATAGTCAGGGTATGCTGCTAATCCAGTTATTTTAGAAAACTGATCCAAGGACAATGCTGTTTTCCATCGCTTGGCGGAAATTATTTCAATTTCAGACCTGTCGATAACTTGATTCGAGAATGCTTCCCATTGGACTAGGTCTACGAGGTGGGTGGTCACATCTACGATCCCCTCTCCTTGTTGTTTGGTGTCCAAAAACCAAGCGGGTCGAACCAAAGGCTTTCCAGATACTATTTTAGACAAGTGGTGTACACTGAGCTTACTGATAGCTGGTTCTTCCGGACTCCCATTCACAAGTGATCCAAACACTTCTGTTTGTAATGAGAGTGCTTTTTGAATGCCAGTGGTTACTTCAAACCTTTCCGTCATAATGTCATAGACCAAAAGATTTTTTTCTTTAGCAAGAGCGAAGACTTTTTCTAATTTTTCAAAACCTTCTTCACTCACCACCAAAGGTTTGTCAGCATAGACGTTTAAACCCGCATTCACTGCAGCCCATATGTAGTCTATTTTTTTTGCATTTTTTCCAGATACCACCATCACATTCCCCGGTTTTTCGGTAACCATCTGATTGAGGAAGTCATTGCTCAAATGGGTTTTTACCGTCCAGTTGGTAGGGTCTTCCGCTCTGTTGTTGTAGTCGTTTATTTTGCTTAAGAAATCCCTTACTTCTGGACCTTCTGGAGCGTATACGTCTACTGTAGTATCGATATCATTATATGATTTTTTTTGTATCAAAGCAGCGTGAAAGTGACCAGGCTCTAGGGTCATGAGTTTAACTTTGTTCTTTTCTGCTTTGTCAGTACACCCTAATAATGTGAGGAGTACTAACCCTAAGGTATTTTTTATCATTTTGTTTAATTTTAAGCGTTTAAATAATTGGTTCCGTAGGGTTTTCGTTGCGGTCTTCTCAACAGGACATTGGCAGCGTTATCATTGATGAATCTCTCGTTTTTGGCATCCCAAAAAAGTTTATGTGGAATTTTCATGGCGATATGGCTTATTAAGCAAACCACACAAGCCATGTGACCTATGTCTACTGGTGAAATAGGTTCTTTTCTGGATTGAATACAGTCTAACCAATTTCCATGTTGATCGTCAATTTTATAAAGGTGCAATTCCTTGTCTCCGATTTTTGAATTAAGTATGCTAGGATCGGATGCATCCAATGCTTTTTTACTTTTTTCTAAAGCTACTGGGTCGGAGCTGGAGGCGACATAGCTTCCTCTGGAAACAAATATCCATCCTTCAGAACCTTCATATCTGATTCCGTTGGGGAACCCTCCACTGGTAAGAACCGTGATGCCGTTGTCATATTCGTGCTTCACCATAAAATCACCGTGAACATTCCAAAGACCTGATTTTGGGAATTCTGCAATGGCCTCTACTGAGGTGGGGCCAATGTTTTCGGTATCCATACCCCAAGCTGCGGAGTCATAGTGGTGTTGTCCCCAACCTGTGATCATTCCAGCACCGTAATTTTCGTGCCGTAACCACCCCGGTCTGCTGTATCCTTTTTGGGGATGTACGCCAATTTCAGTGTAGGGCACTTCGGGGGTAGATCCCAACCACATGTTAAAATTTAAATTTTCTGGAATGGGCATAGCAGGTGCTTCAGGTCCACCAGGATCGCCAGGAAGACCAATTTTCACTGTGTTCAACTTCCCAATCCTCCCATTTCTAACCAGCTCAGCTGCAATTCTAAATTGGGGCATCGCTCTTTGTTGTGTGCCGACTTGAAGTATTACATTGTTTTTCTGAACTGTTTGGACCAATTGTCTTCCTTCATCTACAGTCAAGGATGTTGGTTTTTGAAGGTAAATGTCTTTTCCTGCCATGGCCGCCTCCATCGCTGGTTGGGAATGCCAATGATCGGGTGTAGAAATCATTACTGCATCAATGTCTTTATCATTGAGCATGT
The DNA here is from genome assembly GCA_002716845.1 of Flavobacteriaceae bacterium. GTDB lineage: Bacteria > Bacteroidota > Bacteroidia > Flavobacteriales > Flavobacteriaceae > UBA8316. Next base: position 50,131 of record PBCE01000023.1, read on the forward strand.
CGAGGTAGTCCATATACATTTTTGTTCCCTTATATCTGGGTTTCCCATTCTTTTCTCGATAAAACTTGTCGACCAGTTCTTTCCCATCTTTCAATCTGTTGGAATCCAAATCACAGACTGCTATGATTTGTGCAGCATCATAGGCCATAGTATCTCTCAAGTCGTGAGAGCGCGCGATGCGACCACATCCAATCTGTCCAATATTGATTTTGTTGCTTGGGGCATTTTTTCCAAGTACATTTGCCGGAACTATGGTGGGGAAACTTGCTAATGCTGCTGTTCCCATTGCCGTTTTACTTATAAAATTTCTTCTTTTCATCGGTATTAATTGTATGTAATATTTATTTCTGGTGGGAAAGCAAAGGCTTTCCAATGATTTTCTGCTTCTTTTGGGGTAATGGTTCCGTCAAAAACCAACATTCTGTATTTCAGGGCGTAGGTATTTTGGGGGTTGATTTTCCATTCTTGATGCCGGATGGGACAAAATTCAAAAAACATATCTCCACGACCTTTATTGGCGTCTAGCGGCCAAACCCTCATGGGCTCGGGGTGTGATTGATTTTCCGGATGGCTCATAAAGAGCACCCCTGTTTTTCCTTTTCCATCACTTGAATCTCCGTAAACGACGCACCAACGCGCTGTGGTACCGTCGGCACCTTTCCTGTCTTTCCCTTCGGAGGTGATGACTTCACAATTATTCTTGTCCCATTGCTCTTTAAAACGAAAACCTAAACCGCCACCGTACCGGTATGCTTCAAAAAGAATTCCGTTATCCAGAGGAGTTGTAAACTGAGTAGTATAGTCAATAAAATAATGATTTGGGTTTTGATTTTTCCAAACTTTTACCTTCAAATTTTCATTGAGCGCCATTTGTTTTGGTTTTTGGGTCAGATTGAAGTGTTCTTGATGAGCACTAAATCCAGCATAAATACCACCCGCTTCAATGTGGTTAAATGATTTGAACAACACAGTGCCCTGCGCATCTTTCAGATTCCAAAAATCAACCCCAACATCCTCTATTCTTGTTCGAGTCCAGGGCCCCCAAACTCCGTAGTGATGGTAGTGATCTGGCGGTTGTATTCTCGTTAAGGTGTCTCCTTTTGGAGAAATTACAGGATGAATGTATCCAGATTTTTGATATAACGGATTGACGCCTTTTGGGGCGGAGGTCATGCCATAGCGATAACTGATCAAAGATTGATTCCCGTAATTAAGCTGTAAATCACCCTTGTCTTTTTTACCACTAAAAACAGCTGTTTTTCCTTGCTTTTTATTTTGGCTAAAACAGTATTGGGTTTGCTCCTGATCCGAGCCGCTGTGTTGGAACCAAATCTTTTTTTCATCGTCGGAATCCTTCTGATAAGGAATGACCTCAGCTCCTGATTTTGTTTTTTTTACCAACGCCATGTTGTCATTCCAACAAGCACTGCTTTGGTCTAATTGAACGGAGATAGGTCGATCTACCTCAATTTTATTGGTATCGGTAACATCAAAACACAGACATCCTTCATTGTTGTTTTCCCCAAAAAAAACAAGGAAAATAAATGTCAAAAAACTAAATAATTCCATAAACGTGGTTCTTTCGTAAATTTAAAGATGCTGATGGAAAAATACAAACAAAAACACCCTATAATCGTGTGCGTGCACGATTTTAAAATAAAATCGCTTCGTTAATGATTAATATTTAATATTTTTTGCTATTGTTGTATCTGTAAAATCCAACACTGGTGAAACCCTCTAAAATGACAATTTCTTTCTTTTTCTGCTTGATGGCTAACCTGTATATGTATTCTCAAAGTTTACAACCGTTTGAGCTAGATGCAACATGGAAGAACAAAATTAAATCCATAGTTGATTCCCAACCCACCTTGAAGTACAAAAAACAAAAAAAGGTTTTGATATTCTCACTGCACACGGGATATAAACACTGGACAATTCCCCACACAGAGGCTGTTATGCAGATCATCGCCGAGCACAATGCTGTTTTTGAGGTTACCGTTTCAAAAGACATTGCTCATTTTAAAAAAGCACAGTTGTCAAAGTATGATGTAGTTGTCCTCAACAACAACTGTTCGGATCGTGAACGCAGGGATATGTTTTGGGATATGCTCAAAAATGATAATTCGTTAACTGAAATAGAGAAAAACCAAAAGGCAAAAAAATTAGAGGAAAACCTAATAAGTTTTGTAAGAAAAGGTAACGGGCTTGTTATACTGCATGGGGGGATTGTCATGCAAAACAATTCCATGGCATTCAGCGAAATGAACGGTGGGAGTTTTGATTTTCATCCTCCTCAGCAGGAAATTCACGTCAAGCTCGTCGATGCCAACCACCCACTGGTAGCGAGTATCGACCCTGAAGGATTTACACACTATGATGAGCCATACTTATTTAACAACGCTTACTTTAAATATAACTTTAGACCATTGTTGTACATGGAATTAGATAAAATAAAAATGAAACGTAAACGTCCCACCGACAAAATCAAATACATATCCTGGATCAAAAGACACGGAAAAGGAAGGGTTTTTTATGCCTCACCTTCTCACAATGCCCAAAGTTATGAGAATCCCCAATTACTTAAATTTCTCAGCAATGGATTGTACTATACAGCAGGACTTATCTCCTGTGATGACAGTCCTGTGGGACTTCCTTAACAGACAAAAATTTTACATATGAGGTATGTTTTAGCAGTAGTTATTTTTTTATTTGCTGGGCTTTGTTTTGGTCTGCAATAAGCCGCTGAGCAATTTGAATACCAAAATGACAAATTGCCCTACAGGATTCTTTTTCTTGATCAATATCATGAAAAAAAGGATTATCCATTACTGTTGGTTCTAGAATGGGCAGGAGAAAGGGGGGTGACAATCAATCACAACTTCTTCATGGCAGTGAAGTATTTCAATCTGTCTCTTTTCGGTCCAAACACCCAGCCATAGTTGTTTTCCCTCAATGTCCAAGGAATTCCTTTTGGTCAAGCATGATAGAAATTCTAATGATTCTTTGGATCAATGATTCGCTTTTATAAATCCTTTGCCCGACAATCCTCAGTTGGAGATCGTTGAAGCATTGCTATTGCACTTAGAGGAAGAATGCCGAATCGATCCCACCCTAAGATATGTTGGGCGCTAGTCCATGGAGGGATGGGCTCTTTTGAGTTGGTCAGTCGAAATCCAGATTATTTTGCTTCGGCTTTCCCGATCTGTGGAGGCGCCATCACTGCTTGGGCAAAAGCCATGAGTAAATCGCTAATGTGGATCTTTCACGGTGAAAAAGACAAGGTGGTTTCTGCGAATTATTCAAAAGAGATTTTTACCGCCCTAAAAGAAATCAATGCAGCTTTTAAGCTGACCCTACACCTAGAGGTGTTTCACTACATTTGGCACAAGGGATTTGGAGATCTAGAGCTCATGCAATGGTTGTTTTCCAATCAAAAAAACAATAGATCCTTAAGCAAAGACCAAGGTATTTTAAAAATTTCAAAGGGGAAATACCGCAAACAAGTTTATTTTCTGCGATAAAACTTGTTTGCGATTTTTTTTAGTCGGGATGACAGGATTTGAACCTGCGACCCCACGCACCCCATGCGTGTGCGCTACCAGGCTGCGCCACATCCCGAATGAATAAAAACCAGTTGAAAAAAATTGTCGG
>PBCE01000024.1 GCA_002716845.1 Flavobacteriaceae bacterium
TTGTAATGAAGATAAGGAAGCTGCCGAGGCCCGATTGGCTACATTGCAGGAAAGGGTTAATTTCCTTCAAGCCAACAACCAAGACTTGATCAATAACATAGGTAACCTTACTACGCTATCTCAAAAAGGTGCTGAAAACTTAGAAAAGTCCTTGGAAAGTATGAAAGAAAAGGACATTAGAATTCAAACCATGCAGGAAGCTGTTACCAAAAAAGATTCTGTAACCCTCGCATTGGTTACCAGTCTTAAGGGTGTGCTTGGCAATATAAGCGATGAAGATATTGAAATCAACGTAGAGAAAGGTGTGGTCTATGTATCCATTTCTGACAAACTATTATTTAGAAGCGGAAGCTATACCGTCACCAATAAAGCCAAAGAAGTTTTAGGTAAGGTTGCGAAAGTGGTAAATGAAAAACCAGACATTGAGTTTATGGTTGAAGGACACACAGACAATGTACCGATTAAAATCGATGGTATCGATGATAACTGGGACTTGAGTGTAAAACGTGCTACTTCTGTTATCAGGATTTTACAAAACGAGTATGATGTAAGTCCTGAAAGAATGACTGCAGCCGGTCGCAGCTACTACATGCCGCTTGTCGACAACGACAACGCTGCCAACAGAGCTAAGAACAGAAGAACCAGAATCGTGGTTCTTCCAAAACTCGATCAGTTCTATGACTTGATACAACAAGGCATGCAATAATTATTGCACTGTTTTCTAAAAAGCACTCTTTCTAGGGTGCTTTTTTTTATAATAAATTTAAATCTCCCTTGCCTGCTCTTAAAATTTCCTGGGAAGTCCCGCATAGATCTACAATTGTGGAGGGAATGTTCCCCCCAAACCCATCGGCCAACATCAAATCTATTTTATCCTGCCACCGGTCAAAGATTATCTCTGGGTCTGTTGTGTAGTCCAGTATTTCATCTTCATCATGTAATGAAGTCGTGATGAGGGGAACTTCAATAAAATCCATCAATGAGTTCAGGATGGGATGAAAAGCCATTCTAACACCAATCGATTTTCTTTTTTCAAAAGGCTTGTGCAACTTTAGCGCAGGAAGGATAAAGGTATATGGACCTGGTAAACAGCGTTTTAATAGCTTAAAAGTAGAATTGTTTAATGGTTTGACGTATTTTGACAAATCGCTATAATCTCTTATAAAAAAACTAAAAGAGGCCTTTTCCAAACGAACGGCTTTCAGGTCTGCCAAGCGCTGCAGTCCAAGGATGTTGTTACTCAAACACCCCAGGGCATAAACAGTATCGGTAGGATAGATGATCACGCCCCCTTCTCCGAGGGTCTTTGCTGCTTGTGCAATCAATTTCAAATTGGGATTGGAGTTGTAGAATTGTAAAACTGCTCCCATCAGTCTTTGACTTTTAACTTAGCAAAACGCAAAAGCAAATTTTTTTGTCCTACCCCTTTAAAATCGATTAGTGCTTTTTTATCATTTCCCTTCCCTTCGATGGCGATTACTTCTCCAAATCCAAATCTGGAATGTTCAACCCTTTTCCCTATTTCCAAGCCGATTATCTCCTGGAAGAAATCAGAGGTACCACTTGTGTCAGAGACTTTGATTTTCCTCAGTTTACCCAATTGGTTTTGGCTGGGTGCAGTGTTGGTTTTGGTGGTGCTTCCCAACGGTAGATTGACTTTTTTGGGAGAGTGATATCCTCCAAAAACACCTTTGTCTATCATTGGTTTAAAGACATAGTCGTCTTTTGGAATAATATAATCGAGGTATTTTTCATCAATTTCCTCTATAAAACGACTGGGTTCGGCATCCACCAATTTCCCCCAGCGATATCGCGATAAAGTATAGGTGAGTACGGCTTTTTGCTCGGAACGCGTTAGCGCTACATAAAAAAGACGCCGCTCTTCCTCCAGCTCGCTTCTTGTGTTTAAGCTGAGCGCAGACGGAAACAAATCCTCCTCCATTCCTACTATAAAAACCACAGGAAACTCTAGTCCCTTGGACAAGTGAATCGTCATTAGGTAAACGAAATCCTCATCTCCCTCTGTTTCGGTATCAAAATCCGTAGCCAAAGCAACGTCTTCCAAAAATTCACTTAAGTTGCCTTTTGCATCTGCCAATTCTTTTTGACCTTCAACAAAATCTCGTATACCATTAAGTAGCTCCTCAATATTTTCGACCTTAGAGACCCCTTCCGGCGTTCCGTCTTTTTTTAATTCCAAAACTAATCCACTCTTTTTGATGACCAAATCAGCTATTTCAAAGGCGTTCGAATTTTCATTTTCAATTTTTAAACTCAAAATTAAATCTACAAAGCCTTCAATTTTTTTTAAGGTACCTGAATTCAATCCTAAGTTCAGTTGTGAGGCCCTCTTAAGGGTTACAAAAAGGGAAAGATCATTTTGCTTGGCACCAATAATCAGCTTATCCATAGTAGTCTGTCCAATTCCACGAGCAGGATAATTGAGGACGCGTTTAAGGCTTTCTTCATCTTTTGGGTTAATAAGCAATCGCAAATAGGCCAAAAGGTCTTTTATTTCCTTTCTCTGATAAAAAGAGAGCCCACCATATATTCGGTAAGGGATGTCTCGCTTTCGCAAAGCGTCTTCTATGGCTCTGGATTGGGCGTTGGTGCGGTAAAGAATTGCGAATTCTCCATTTTGTCGCTGCTCTTGCATTTTCAACTCAAAGATCTGCGCTGCCACTTCCCTGCCCTCGTCTGCGTCTGTATTGCAACGTTGCACCTTTATTTTGCTCCCTTCAAGGTTGGAGGTCCACACCACCTTTTCGATTTTATTTTTATTGTGACTAATGATTGAATTCGCTGCGTTTACAATATTTTTGGTCGAGCGGTAATTTTGCTCCAACCTGTATAATTTTACACCATCGTAATCCTTTTGGAAATTGAGAATGTTGTTGATGTTTGCCCCGCGAAATCCATAAATACTCTGTGCGTCGTCGCCAACAACACAGATATTTTGGAATTTATCGGATAATGCTCTCACAATCAGGTATTGGGAATGGTTGGTGTCTTGGTACTCATCGACAAGGATGTAGCGAAAGCGGTCTTGATATTTAGCCAAAACCGAGGGATGCATGTTTAGTAACTCGTTTGTTTTCAGTAGCAGGTCGTCAAAATCCATAGCGCCAGCCTTAAAACAACGATCTACATATTCTTTGTAAATCTCCCCTATTTTAGGACGCCGGGAGAGCAGGTCGGCCTCCTGTAAATCAGGGTCGTTAAAATAAGCTTTTACCGTAATCAGACCGTTTTTAAATGATGAAATCCTGTTTCGAATCTGTTTGAATTTGTAAACATCTTTGTCCAATCCCATTTCCTTTATGATAGATGCGATCAATCGCCCGCTATCTTGTGTATCATAGATGGTAAAGTCCCTGGGGAAACCTAATTTATCCGCCTCCTGCCTTAAAATCCTGGCAAATACAGAATGAAACGTACCCATCCATAGATTTTTGACTTCTCCCTCGCCCACCAATGAGGCGATTCGGGCTTTCATCTCCCGAGAGGCTTTGTTGGTAAAAGTTAATGCTAGTATGGAAAAAGCATCTACTCCTTGATCCATCAAATGGGCAATACGAAAAGTCAAAACACGCGTTTTACCAGAGCCCGCCCCAGCAATTACCATCAATGGTCCATCCTTGTGGAGCACGGGTGCTAATTGTGATTCATTAAGCTCTTCTAGGTAATTGGAAGCAGTATCATTCACATTTTAAAATTAATGTAATATTTAAAAAACTATAAAGCCTAAATACTATAGTTATCCACAGCTTTATACTGTTCTATGTTTACTTTACGTAATAAATTCAATGTGCTTCGAAAGCTATTTATCTTAAATTTATGGAAGTTGTGAACAATTCAAATTGAATCTTTCTTAAATCAATTATTTTAGAGTGATTATGGATGTACTGCAAACTCCAATTGAATACTTAAAAGGTGTTGGTCCAAATAGAGCCAATATGCTCAAGCAAGAATTAAACATCTTTACTTTCCAGGATTTACTGCATTTTTTCCCCCATCGATACATCGACCGATCGACTTTCTTCAAAATCAAAGACCTGCCCGAAAACTCCTCTGAAGTTCAGATCAAAGGAAGGGTAATCAAAACTAAACTGGTATCTCAAAAAAGAGGGAAACGACTGGTAGCCACTTTTTCGGATGGAGAAAACAATATGGAGCTGGTCTGGTTCAGAGGCCACCAGTGGATCAAAGAAAGTTTAAAATTAAATACAGATTATGTGATTTTTGGTAGGCTGAATTGGTATGGAAAGTGGCCAAATATACCCCACCCTGAAATGGAAATAGAAGAACATTTCAACAAGGGCTTTTCAAAAAAGCTACAGGCCGTTTACCCCAGTACCGAAAAACTACTATCGAAAGGCATTTCCCAAAGGGTCACGATCAAAATGATGGAGGAACTGTTGCGCACCCTTAAAAATCCCTTTCTTGAAACCTTAACGGAAAATTTACTAAACACTTATCATTTTATTGATAAAAACGAAGCCCTTAAAAACATTCATTTCCCAATAGATCAAAACACCCTGACTGCAGCTCAAAACCGGCTGAAATACGAGGAACTGTTCTACTTACAACTTCAGTTATTGATGAAAAATCTACAACGAAAACAAAAAATTAAAGGTTTTGTTTTTCAAAAAGTAGGTGCTCATTTTAATAACTTTTTTGAGTATCATTTGCCTTTTGATCTCACCGAAGCACAAAAAAAAGTGGTCAGAGAAATACGAAAAGATACAGGAGATGGAAAACAGATGAATCGCTTGTTGCAAGGAGATGTTGGCTCGGGAAAAACCATTGTCGCCGTTTTGACGATGTTGATCGCAGCAGATAACGGTTTTCAATCTTGCTTGATGGCACCAACAGAAATATTAGCAAAACAACATTTTCAATCGCTAAAATCCTTGATTGGTGACCTGGGAATCTCGGTGGCATTGTTAACTGGTAGCTCCACCAAGAAAGAAAGAGAAGAACTCGCCTTCGCCCTAGAGGAGGGATCTTTGGACCTGCTTATTGGAACACATGCTGTAATTGAAGATCGTGTAAAGTTTAAAAACTTGGGCTTGGCAGTGGTAGATGAACAACACCGTTTTGGTGTGGCCCAAAGGGCAAAATTGTGGCGTAAGAATAAAATCCCCCCACATGTTCTCGTAATGACGGCCACACCCATACCCAGAACTTTGGCCATGAGTGTATATGGAGATTTAGACATCTCTGTCATCGATGAACTTCCTCCTGGAAGAAAACAGGTTAAAACCTATCACCGTTATGACAGCAATCGCCTCAAGGTTTTTAAATTTCTGAGCGATGAAATTGAAAAAGGAAGACAGATTTATATAGTCTATCCCCTAATCCAAGAATCAGAAAAAATGGATTACAAGGACCTGATGGATGGTTACGAGAGTATTTCTCGAGCCTTTCCCGCTCCAAAATATCAAATCAGTATCGTTCATGGAAAAATGAATACCAAGGATAAGGATTATGAAATGGACCGATTCCTTAAAAAACAAACCCAAATCATGGTCGCCACCACAGTGATAGAAGTAGGGGTCAACATCCCAAATGCCTCAGTGATGGTCATAGAGAGTGCTGAACGGTTTGGACTTTCACAACTTCACCAGTTAAGGGGACGTGTCGGGCGCGGAAACGACCAAAGTTATTGCGTTCTGATGAGCAGTCACAAATTGAGCAATGAAGCAAAAACCCGATTGGAAACCATGACAGCAACGACTGATGGTTTTAAAATTGCAGAGGTAGATTTAAAGCTGAGGGGACCCGGAGACCTTATGGGTACCCAGCAAAGTGGAATCTTACAGCTTAAAATAGCAGACATTATTAAGGACAATCAATGGCTTAAAACAGCGCGTAGCGATGCACATCAACTGCTGAGAGAGGATCCTCAATTGAATGCCCAAAGCAATTTGCGCCTAAAACAAACATTGGCAAAAATGAAAACCTATCAAAACATATGGAATTATATTAGTTAAGAAAAAACCTTTTACTTAGATTGTTATCTTTGCGCTTTGATTTAAAAGTCTCTTACACCCGATGAAAATATCATATAATTGGATCAAACAATTCCTGAAAATTGACCTTCATCACGATGAGGTTGCTGAAATACTGACTGACTTGGGGTTAGAGGTTGAGGGGATTAGTGTTTATGAATCTGTAAAAGGGGGGCTTGCTGGAGTTGTGGTAGGCGAAGTCACAGCATGTGACCAGCATCCTAATGCAGACCGTCTAAAGTTAACACAGGTAGATCTTGGTGGAGTCCAAGTTCCTATTGTTTGTGGCGCGCCAAATGTTGCAAAAGGACAAAAAGTCGCTGTCGCTAGCGTGGGAACATCTCTTTACGATGCCTCGGGAAAAGCTTTTGAAATCAAGAAAAGCAAAATAAGGGGCGAGCTAAGCCAGGGAATGATTTGCGCTGAAGATGAACTCGGATTGGGCGATGCTCACGAGGGTATTATGGTACTGGATCCTGATCTAGAAAATGGTACCCCTTGCAGCCAAGTATTTGATATAGAAACCGATCGAGTTTTTGAAATTGGACTAACACCCAATCGTGCGGATGCCATCAGTCATATGGGGGTAGCCAGAGATTTAAGGGCTTACTTTCTATATAAAAACATCTCTCACAAATGGTATTCACCACCCACGGACCGTTTTAATATAATTGCCTCTGACAAAAAGTTTAGCGTGGCGGTGGAAGATGTAAAAAAAGCGCCAAAATATGTCGGAGTAAACATTTATGGACTAAAAATTGGTCCCTCGCCGATCTGGCTACAAAACAGATTGAAAGCCTTGGGAATAGCCCCTAAAAATAATGTCGTAGACATAACAAATTATGTACTTCACGACCTTGGGCAACCCCTTCACGCTTTTGATCTCAATAAAATTGAAGAGGGCATCATCGTCAAAACTGTCAAGAAAAACACCTCTTTTACCACCCTCGACGGGGTAAAGCGAAATTTGGATGAGGAGGACCTTATGATCTGTGATCATGAAAAACCACTGTGCTTGGCGGGGATCTATGGTGGCTTGGATTCTGGAGTGAGCGAAAACACCGAAAGTATATTTTTGGAAAGTGCCTATTTCGACCCTGTAAGCATAAGAAAAACTGCCAAAAGACATGGACTTAATACAGATGCCTCTTTTCGGTTTGAAAGGGGAATAGACCCTGAAATAACAACACATGCACTAAAATTGGCCGCTAACCTAATCACCGAAATCGCCGGGGGTACTGTAGAAGGTGAAATACACGAAATCATCCAAGATATACCAGAAAAGTCAAAGTTCATGTTGCATTATGATCTGATTAGTAACACAGTAGGGCAAGAAATATCTAAAGATGTGATTTCAATGATTTTAAACGGTCTTGAAATTGACATAATCTCCTCGACAGAAGAGGCCATATTGGTTGAAATTCCTTTGTACCGTGTTGATGTCACCCGCCCTGCGGATGTCATCGAGGAAATTCTCAGGGTATATGGGTACAACAACATTGCAACATCCAAGGTATTGCAGAGCAATGTGCCCGAGTTTAATCCTTTTGACGATCATCAAGTCGCAGAAAAAATTTCAAATCAATTGGTGGGACTTGGTTTTAACGAAATAATGAACAACTCCATAACTACCCCTCAATATGAAGGAATTTCCCAGAGTATCAAATCAATTGAGGTAGTTAATATTATTAATCCCTTGGGAAAAGAACTTTCTCAAATGAGAACTTCTTTACTTCCAGGAGTTTTAGGAGTAATCGCCTTTAACCTGAATCGCCAATCAAAATCGCTGAAGCTATTTGAGTTGGGTAAAATTTATAGTCATGACAAAAATAATGGGGTACAAACCGGTTTTGGAGAGGAGAAACACATTGCCTTGGCATTGACTGGACCAGTTTATGAGGAGCACTGGGACACCAACCACCCCCCCCAAACCTTCTATTATTTCAAAGGGATTATTGAAGCAATACTTCCCAACAGCAGTGGACAACTTTGGGAAGAAAGCCAAAGTAAAAAAGATATTTTTTCCGATGGATTACAATATACCTTGGCCGGAAAAGAGCTCCTAAATTTTGGATATGTAAAACGAGAAATTCTGAGTCAATTTGAAGTGAATCAAGAAGTACTCTACGCAGAATTCAATTTCAATGAAATGGCTCATGCCATAAGAAACAATAACATCAAGTTTACAGAAACACCAAAATTCCCAGGGGTTAGAAGAGATTTTGCCTTATTACTAAACAGTGATGTTTCATTTGATTCTTTAAAGAGTTTAGCTTTATCTATTGAAAAAAAGATATTAAAAAAAGTAGCTCTTTTTGATGTATATGAGGGCGATAAGCTTCCTGAGGGAAAAAAATCATACGGCGTCAGTTTTTATTTTCAGGACCACAAAAAAACATTAACCGACCAATATGTGGATAAAGTAATGGGTAAGTTGCAAAAACAGTTTGAGAAAGAACTTGGAGCAAAACTGCGTTAACAGGCTGTTTAAAACTGTTTTCATTTTTGACTGTTGTTTTAACCTATTTTTTTGCTAATTTTACAATTCGAAAAGATATATGATGATGAATTTACTTCCTCCCACTCAAATTGACCGTATTTTAGAGAAAGTTTCCCAGCAAGGTACTTTTGATCCTAAAGAGTTTTTGAAAAGTGCTGAACCCTCAGAGAGCATTAACAATTTTGATTTTGACTTATTGGAAAGCCATAAGATTTTTCATTTAGATCAAATCAGAGAAGTTTGTATTGATTACCGATTGCGCTTTCTTGACCTCAAATACTTTAAAGGTAATGTTCCCAAAGAGGCCATTTCCAAAATCTCAGCACTGGAGAGCAATCACGACACCACCCTGGACAACTTCAAGGTTATGGCACCTTCTGTGCTTTTTAGATTAAAAAAGGCCGATGACCCACTACTTTTCGTCCCGTTGGGGAATAAATATTTCTACCTGATTCACAAATGGGGAGATGATCTTTCATTTTTCAGGAAAGCTTGGGCTTGGTCCTTCAAGAACATTTGGAACCTTTTGATCACCGTTATGGTAGTTAGTTTTTTTGCTACCCTGATCACACCTTATCAAATTTTCACCAAATCCCCTACTCCTTCCACCTTTTGGATGTTATTCTTTTTTATGTTTAAAGCCATTGCCTCCATTGTATTGTTTTATGGCTTTGCGTTGGGCAAGAATTTTAATCCAGCTATTTGGAACAACCGTTACGATAAAACATAGCCGCTGCAAGCCAATGCCCATAATTTTGTGTTGATTTACCGAGGAAGTCCTATCAGTATCATGTGTTTGTCTGATGCTCTTTCTACTAAAGGAATCGTTCCTATTGTCAAAGACCCTAAAGAACCGCTCGTTTGGCTTTGTTCGCAAGTATGACCCAGCAGCAAACGCTATGGGTACATAAAACTGAAGAGCAACAAGCCCTACAATCACTAAAATCAGTCGCCCTTTAATTTTTATATTTTTTATATTTGCGGCTATGAAAAATTATATTTATATGCTGCTGATTGCAACATTGACCTTACTTCCCAAAAATTTATTAGCACAAGTAGACCCCGACGAAATGGGTGCTTGGTACATCTATATTTTTAATACCCGATTCAAAAATGACAGCCTCTGGGGAATCCAAGGTGATATTCAACACAGGAATTTCAATGTAATCGGCGACCTGCAACAGTTGCTCATTCGAGGTGGAATCACCTACATGCCCAAAGAAAGTCGGTTAAAATTAACATTTGGCTATGCTTACATCGGAAATGGAACCCCAGGCGACAGTAAGGAAAACTCAGCGGTGGAACACCGATTCTATCAGGAGACTTCTTTTCCAGTGAAGTTGGGTAAAAAATTATTTCTCAACAACCGATTTCGATATGAAATGAGGAATGTTGAAAATCAAGATTTTAGAACGCGATACCGCTACAGTTTGTTCCTAAATGTACCCTTAAACAATCATATACTGGAGCCTAAGACCGTTTACCTGTCCATGTACAATGAAGTATTTATCAACGGTCAAAGAAAGATAGGAGATGGAAAAACAGTTCCATTTTTTGATAGAAATCGTTTATATGGGGCTTTGGGATACATTTTCCGAAAAGGCTTGAAAATGCAATTCGGAATGATGCGACAAACCTCCAACAGTTTCGGCAAGAACCAATTACAGTTTAGTCTTCACCAAACATTCTAATCATTTAGGGTTACTTTAACGCCCTGTTTTTGCTGAATTGAAGTCAGGTGGTTAGCAAGATTATAATCTTGGTGCTCATCAATCACATTGAAGCTACATTGAGCATTAGTCGAACATTTTTAAACGGAGCTCCTTTACCTTTGGATCGCTCATATAGTGGTCAAAAGTAGTATATCGATCGATTAATCCTTTGGGGGTTAACTCAATCAAGCGATTACCAATGGTCTGAGCAAAAGCGTGGTCGTGGGTGGTGCATAATACCGTCCCTTTGAAGTTTTTTAGCGCATTGTTGATGGCTGTAATGGATTCTAAATCCAAGTGATTCGTGGGCTCGTCCAACAACAGTACGTTGGCACGTGTCATCATCATTTTAGAGAGCATACAACGCACTTTTTCTCCTCCCGAGAGTACGTTTGAGGTTTTTAGTGCTTCATCTCCGCTGAACAACATTTTTCCTAAGAAACCACGCAAGTAAACTTCCTCTCGCTCTTCCTCTGTTTGAGACCATTGCCGCAACCAATCTACAAGTGATAGCTCAGCATTAAAAAACGACTCATTATCCAGCGGTAAATAGGCCTGAGAGGTCGTGATACCCCATTCGTATTTTCCTGTATCTGCTGCTATTTTTCCATTGATAATATCGTAAAAAGCACTGACAGCCCTAGAATCTTTAGAGTATACGATGGCTTTATCACCCCGTGCCATATTAAAATGGACTTGGTCAAAAAGCTTTTCTCCATCCAAACTATAGGACAAGTTTTCTACATTGAGGATCTGATCTCCCGCTTCGCGTTCTTGTTCAAAAATAATCCCCGGATAACGCCGACTGGAAGGGCGAATCTCTGCAATATCCAATTTATCAATCATTTTTTTTCGAGAAGTAGCTTGCTTGGATTTTGCTACATTGGCCGAAAATCGGGCAATAAATTCCTCCAATTCCTTTTTCTTCTCTTCAGATTTCTTGTTTTGTTGCGCTCGTTGACGGGCCGCGAGCTGACTTGATTCATACCAAAAGGTATAATTACCAGAAAAATGGTTGATTTTTCCAAAATCAATATCAGAGATATGGGTACAAACAGCATCTAAAAAATGTCGGTCGTGAGAAACCACAATGACCGTGTTGTCATAGTTTGCCAAAAAGTTCTCCAACCAAATGATGGTCTCATAATCCAAATCATTGGTAGGCTCATCCATAATCAAAACATCGGGATTGCCAAATAGGGCCTGAGCCAGTAAAACCCTTACTTTTTGCTTACCATCTAAATCAGCCATCAGGCTGTGATGAAGGTGCTCAGATATTTCCAAATGAGACAGCAAGGAAGCCGCGCCACTCTCTGCATTCCAACCGTCCATTTCTTCAAACTCCATTTGGAGCTGGCCCACTTTTTCTCCATCGGCATCAGAAAAATCGGGTTTTGCATAGAGGTCCTCAATGGCTTGCTTGATTCCAAAAAGGTGTTTGTTTCCCCTCAATATGGTTTCCAAAACACTATAAGCATCACAGGCATTGTGGTTTTGCTCCAATACCGACAACCTTTTTCCAGGTTCTAAAAAAACATTTCCAGAATTAGGTTCTTGGAAACCACAGATTATTTTTAAAAAGGTGGATTTACCAGCGCCATTAGCACCGATAATTCCGTAACAATTTCCCGGAGTAAAGGTGATGTTGACATCGTCAAACAGTACCCTTTTACCAAACTGAACTGATAAATTATTGACTGATAACATAACTTTTTATTTGCTTTGGTAAAAGTATATATTTCTCCACTAGCGGTTTACTTTTTTTTAAGGTTTAGTTGCTGTAAATTGCATAGACTTATGAAAAATGTAAAACGATTTCTATTCTTGTTTTCTGGTTTTCTTCTCTGCACTACCGTGATTTCCTGCGTGGAGGACATCCCTTCAAGCAAGATTTTTTTTGGTGGGCAAATCGTCAATCCCTCTTCGGATTACGTCACACTCTACAAGGACAATAAAACCATAGATTCCCTAAACCTGAATCTCAATTATCGTTTTTTTAAATACTATGACTCTTTAGAATCAGGGATTTACAAAGTGGAACACATTCCAGAATACAAGTCTGTCTTTTTAGAAAAAGGAGACAGTATTTGGGTGCGCATCAATGCTTCCTCATTCGATGAATCCATAGTTTACTCAGGCAGAGGAGCAGCCAAAAATAATTTTATGATGGACCTCTTGCTCCGTTTTGAAGAAGAAAACAGTTTTCTCTCCTCAAAGTATGCTTCCGACGGATCTACTTTTTCCAAAATAATAGATTCTCTCTTAATAGAAAAAAAAAACAAATGGATTCAAATGGATTCCATAAATCAATTGAGTCCAATAGCACAGAAGATCACTCAAGCCGCCTACATCTACCCCTATGCTACGCGAAAAGAACGCTATGCCCTATTGCGCGGCACCTATTGGAATAAAAAGCAAGACTCCCTCTATTTTGATTTTAGAAAATACCTCAGCCAGTCTGAAACAGATTTAGCTTTTTTTGATCCTTATATTAATTATCTACTCAACTTTCTAAGCGAAAAAGCTTTAGACAGCGGTCAAAACTATTTTATCAACCGACAAAATGCAGACTTTAACATCAAACGCTTGCAGTTGATCGATTCGCACATCAAGGGAAATGTACTGAAAAATAACCTCGCCAGAGCACTTGCGGTTGAAGAGTTGATGAAAGTTGAAAACCATGAGAAACATGATAAGTTCTTAAGGCAATATATCGTAGTAAACAATTCAAAGTCCTATTTAACAGAAGTTTTGAACCTACACAATGATATTGAAAACATGTCTGAAGGCCAAAAGCTTCCCGAATTGAAATTGCAAAATCACCTATTGGAAATTGTCAGCACCGATGATTTGATCAAGCAGCCAACTATTTTTTATTTTTGGTCACAGACCCAAATTAGTCACTACAGAAATACCATAAGAAAAGTAAAAGCCTTGGAAAAACAATTTCCCAAATATAAGTTTAAAGGTATTTGTTTACAGTCTTTTAACGAAATTGTATTTCAATTTCACCGCATGCTGCAAATTGCTCCTGAGTCGCAATTGGCTTTTACCGATTTTGATCGCGATAGTAAAAAATGGGTAATCTCTCTTCTGAACCGCGCCATAGTGGTGGATAAAAACGGAACTATTGTCGAGGGGTTTGGAAATTTCAGTGCCCCTGATTTTGTCGATTCAATTAAAAAGAATTAATTCCCTTTTTTGTGATCCTCCATGAATTTCTTCAAACCGATATCGGTCAAAGGATGATTTAATAAGCCCATGATCGCGCTTAAAGGACCAGTCATTACATCCGCTCCTATTTTAGCACAATTGACAATGTGCATAGTATGTCGGACAGAAGCAGCCAATATCTCTGTTTCAAAGGCATAGTTATCATAGATCCCCCTGATTTCCTCAATCAACATCAAACCATCTGTAGAGACGTCGTCCAGGCGTCCTATAAATGGTGAGATATAGGTAGCGCCCGCTTTTGCGGCGAGAAGTGCTTGTCCTGAGGAAAAAATCAAGGTGCAATTGGTATTAATATTCCGATCCGAAAAATACTTGAGAGCCTTTATACCGTCCTTGATCATGGGAATCTTTACAACAATCTGGGGGTGTAGCGCGGCTAACTGCTCCCCTTCTCTTACCATTCCCTCAAAATCAACAGCAATCACTTCGGCCGAAACATCTCCCGAGACTGCTTCGCATATATCCACATAGTGTTTTAGAATATTGTCCGCTCCTGTAATGCCCTCTTTGGCCATAAGCGAGGGATTGGTTGTTACGCCGTCCAACACCCCTAAGTCTTGGGCTTCTTTAATTTGATAAAGATTGGCAGTATCAATAAAAAATTTCATTTCTGTTTTGTTTTGGTTAAACTTTATAATGGTTCATGATGATTTTTTCAAATAAGGTGTCGGGTAAAATACGCTTTAACGTTAGCGATAACTTTTGCAAAAAAGAACCCGATTTATAATGGACTTTTCTGTTTTTAGTATTGATAATCTTATCCACTGTAAGGGCAAATATATCGGGATGTAATCCCGAATCGACATGGTCGTCCATCATATCCAAGGAAGCCTTGTAAACCGCGTAGTAAGAAGATTTATCTTTTAAAGGTGAATAGATCCTTCTGGCAGCGACATCAGTGGCATAATCCCCGGGGGCAAGGGTAACCACATCAACACCAAATTGCTTTACCTCCATCCTTAGTGCCTCAGAAACAATTCCCAGCGCACCTTTGGAGGCAGAGTAGAATCCTCTAAAAGGAAGTCCCATATAACCGCCTATTGAAGTGACATTGATGATCAAACCCGATTGCTGTTCTCGCATTATAGGCAACACCAACTGTGCCACAGATAGGGGACCAAAAAAATTAGTGGTAAAATGATTTTGTATGGCCGAAAGAGAGGTTTCTTCAACCGGTCCGGTTATACCAGCACCAGCATTGTTGATCAAAACATCTATACGGCCTGCTTTTTGAATCACCTCTGCAACCAGTTGAGAGGCGGAATCCGATTGGTTGAGATCCAGTGACAGTAATTCATAACCTTTTGTTGAGTCGTGTTGCTCCGGGATCCTGCAGGTACCAAAAACACGGTATTTTTTTTTCGCCAGTAGAGAGGCCGTGGCTTTCCCAAGGCCGGAAGAGGCTCCGGTAATTAAAATTACTATAGACATGGACAATAAAAAATGGGCAAGCGATCTACATCACACCGCTACAACCGCCTACCCTTGCTGCGTTCCCGCCCTGGGGGGATTCGGCAGGAGCTGGTTGTGCAGGACTTGCCCGTTACAAATATAATAGGTTTATGGCGTTCGACAATTATTTTAAATTCTTAATTTTAACACACCTTACATCCATATCATATGAAAATTTGGATTTTATTATTGTCAATATTTTTCTTGAAGTGCAATGCCGTTATCAATGGGGATTTTAAGCTGCAGCTCGCCCAAAAAAATAAAAAATACACACCCAAGGACACCCTTCGTTTCAAGCTTATCAATAAAAAAAATCATCCCATAGATTCTGTGGCTTTCAGACTGAACGGAAAAAGAATCAAAAATGAATACCCCTTAATAGATCAAAAGTTGGGGATTTTTAAATTGACGTCCTCTATTTTTGTCCAAGGAAAAGAATACCAGCAGCAAGAACAGCTATCGGTGGTCTCCTCCAATAAACCTAAATTATATTCCTACATCATCGTAAACGAATACCCCCACGATAAAACGGCTTACACCCAAGGCTTGGAATTTTATCGAGATACCCTTTATGAAAGTACTGGGCTGAGAGGAAAATCTAGTTTGCGGAAAGTAAATTACCAAACAGGGGAGCTCTATCAGCAAATTGCATTGGACAAGGTGTATTTTGGAGAAGGAATATCCTTCCTAAACGACAAACTCTACCAGCTAACTTGGCAAGGGAATATAGGTTTTCAATATGAACCCAATAACCTCAACATGGAACGTTCTTTTGCCTACCAAAAAAGCAAGGAAGGGTGGGGTCTTTGCAATGACGGACAGCGGTTATACAAATCCGACGGTACCCATCAAATCTGGCTTTTGGATCCTAAAAAACAGCAAGAAATAGGAAGTATTCAAGTGATGACAGACAAAAAAGCCATCTCTAAAATCAACGAATTAGAGTGGGTGAATGGAAAAATTTACGCCAATACCTACCAGATGAGCAAAGAAGTGGGCATCATCATCGATCCCAGTAGCGGGGCAGTTGAGGGCGTTATTGATTTTACGGGCTTAAAGAAAAAAGTTGAGCAAGTTTCCAACCTCGATGTACTTAATGGAATCGCTTACCACCCTAAAAAA
>PBCE01000025.1 GCA_002716845.1 Flavobacteriaceae bacterium
AGCACCTGAAATAAAATGGAAAAGACTCAGCATTACTCAACATGAACCTCAAATTCGATTTCAATATCAATGGCACCTCCAAAATCACTTCTCGTAGTTCCAGTTTTTGAAGTGGGTTCGTGAAATAAATATCCTACCACATCGCCCGAAGTTTCTCCGGTAGTTGTCCAAGTAGTTTTAATAAATAAAGGATTTCCATTACTATCGGTGGTGTCATTTGTGGCAGGGACTATTTCAAAACCAGTGAGCTCATTCGTTATGTCATAAAATACTTGATGCAAATCTGCCTCCGCTATGATCTCTGAAGTGATATTTATAATATTATTTGGATCTTCATCATTATAAAAGGAAATGGAAACGTTATAGCTTGAGTTTGACTCCAATTCAATTTCAGTATGTTCACCTTCATGATCGTCATGGTCATCTTCCTCCTCTTCATGAGCTTCCTCTTCATGAGCATGATCATGACCTTCAACTTCAAAA
Organism: Flavobacteriaceae bacterium; assembly: GCA_002716845.1. Classification (GTDB taxonomy): domain Bacteria; phylum Bacteroidota; class Bacteroidia; order Flavobacteriales; family Flavobacteriaceae; genus UBA8316. The sequence continues at coordinate 484 of PBCE01000025.1, forward strand.
TCATAGGTTATCGTCTCAGTAGATCCTACTTTTGTTACCTCAAGGGTAACTAAAGTGAAAGCTTCTTGTTCGTGAACGGGAACTGGATCGTCTTTAGAACAGCTTAATATTGATAAAAATAGTGAAATAGCTATTAGGGGTTTCATGAATATGTTCTTTAACATAATATTAGATTTAAAAAATGTGAAATTTAACTAATCCCAAATATGGGCAAGTGCAATAAAAATAAGACGAATAAAATTATACAGATGGTGGGCCCCGAAGTGTATCAATGGTATTAATGGAATACGAATACCCTAAGTAGAAAAAAGAAGTTTTACTTTGATTCAAACTAGGAATAATATTACATTTATTCTCGATTGAAATATTAGTAGCGGACGCAAATTGATACTTCAATATGTCGCAATCTAATTCAATTTCATGAAAATGTGTTTGCGATATATCACAAGTTTTATGAACATGGTCTTCAAATAAATGAAATAAAGCACCCCAATACGGCAACATCAAAACAGTCGTCAAGAAGAAGGACTGTAATATTCTTTTTAAACACATGTAAATTGAAAATTGAGGAATATTTGATGTAAATATAGCGGTTAATCTTTAATTTTGCATATTTGCGAATTACTTATTTAAATATGAAATCAAAAACTGCCTTAATCTTTATTTTTTATTTAATGACTACGCATATCGGTTGTGATTCACAACCCAAAAAAACAAAAAAAGAGGTCGTCTATGGTGAACAACCCAGCGGAATGGGTTGGATACCTTCAGGGACCTTCATGATGGGGAGTGATGGCCCACAAGCTCGGCCCGACGAGGGCCCCGTACATAACGTTAAAGTAGAGGGCTTTTGGATTGATCAAACGGAGGTAACCAATGCACAGTTTGCCGATTTTGTTGCTGCAACGGGATATGTTACTACTGCCGAAAAACCCATTGACTGGGAGGAAATGAAAGAACAACTGCCTCAGGGAACACACAAACCCCACGACTCTCTTCTACAAGCTTCTTCACTGATTTTTAAACCCACAAATGGTCCTGTGAACTTGAATAATTTTGCTGCTTGGTGGGAGTGGAAACCCGAAGCCAATTGGCGCCAACCCAAAGGAAAGGGAAGCTCGATCGATGGAAAAGAAGACCACCCTGTCGTTCATGTTTCTTGGGATGATGCCAATGCATACGCCCAATGGGCGGGTAAGAGACTGCCTACTGAGGCGGAGTGGGAGTGGGCTGCTCGAGGTGGGCTTAAGGATAAAATATACCCTTGGGGAGACGAAGGCATTGAGGTGGGTGCAGTTAAAGCAAACAGTTGGGAGGGCACTTTTCCCTACGACAATATAAACAAAGACTTATTCTTTTATTCCGCACCTGTAAAATCATTTGAAGCCAATGGCTATGGATTGTACGATATGGCCGGAAACGTTTGGGAGTGGTGTTCCGACTGGTACCACTATGACTATTACAAGACATTAGAAGGAAAAACAGCGAACAACCCAAGGGGTCCTGCGGAAAGTTTTGACCCCTACAATCCTTACATCGCACAGCGGATCATTCGGGGGGGCTCATTTTTATGTAATGACACCTACTGTTCAGGCTACAGGGTGGCGTCTAAAATGAAATCATCACCAGACACTGGATCCCAACACACGGGATTTAGATGCGTAAAAGACCTCTAAATATTTCCCTTTTTTATTTGATCTATAGCATGGTTTGCAGCCCTTGCTGTCAATGCCATAAACGTAAGGGATGGGTTTTGGGTTGCAGTTGAAGTCATACATGCACCATCAGTCACGTAAACGTTAGCACAATGATGCATCTGATTCCATTTATTGAGTAGAGAGGTTTTGGGGTCGTGACCCATCCTAACACCACCCATTTCATGAATATCATTACCTGGCTTACGACCGTTGTCTCTTGTTTTTATGTTTGTAAAACCTGCTTTGGAATACATCTCTAAAAATTCGTCAAAGAAATCTTTTAACATTTTCTCATCGTTGTCGTCATAATCCACATCTATTTTTAGTTGTGGAATCCCCCATTCATCTTCTAATTTATTATCTAAAGACACTTGATTACTCTCCTTGGGTATGGTTTCTCCCATCATATGGGAACCCACTTTCCAAACATTAGATGTCTTGGCGTTCACAAGGTTGTCGTGTAATTGGTCTCCAATACCAGTGGTTTCGTAGTTAACGGGCTTACTGGCACCAAAACCGGCGGCATAGCCCCTTAGAAATTCTGTTTCTTGACGGTACACGTTCCTAAAGCGCGGAAGGTAAGCCGAAGTAGGTTTGCGACCATCCACCTTTTGGTCTTTATACCCTTCATAAGTAGCAGAAATCACACCACGATAATTGTGGAAGGCAATGTATTTCCCCAACAGACCGCTATCATTTCCCAAACCGTTGGGGAAACGCTCTGAAACAGAATTTAATAGTATCAGATTGGTATTTAAGGTGGAGGCATTGAGAAAAACAACTTTTGCAAAATATTCTGTGACCGTTTTGTTGTGGGCATCAATCACCCGAACACCAGTGGCTTTTTTCAGGTCTTTATCATAGATGATCGAATGGACCACAGCATCGGTCTTTAAGGTAAGATTTCCCGTCTTCATCGCCCATGGGATCAAGGTGGCATTGGCGTTGAAATACCCTCCAAAAGGGCAGCCCCTTTGACATACTTTTCTGCTGGCGCACAGGCCCCTACCCTGAGCTACATAAATGGGCTTGCTCTCCGTAAGATGAGCACACCTGCCATAGATGACGTGTCTATCCTTGTAGTATTTTTTCATCTGATCGCTGAAATAATCCTCCACACAATTAGTCCCAAAGGGTTTGAGAAAATCTCCGTCGGGGAGGACGTCCAAACCGTCTTTGTTACCACTTACACCCACGAACCGCTCTACATAGGTATACCAGGGATCCAAGTGTCGGTATCTGATGGGCCAATCCACAGCAAAGCCATCTCTGGCAGGACCTTCAAAATCATGATCACTCCAGCGTTGTACTTGGCGAGCCCACATAATGGATTTTCCCCCCACTTGATAACCACGGATCCACTGAAAAGGTTTGGTTTGCACATAGGGATGCTCCCCATCTTTAACAAAAAAATGCATGGCATCTTCTCGGAAAGCATAACAGCTGGAAGCTATGGGATTTTGTGCTCTAATCTCGGCAGGAATATCTCCACGATGCTTAAATTCCCAAGGCATCATATTCGTGGTAGGGTAATCTTTTGGATGTTCCACATTCCGACCTCGGTCTATCAGTAATGTTTTGAGTCCTTGTTCACAAAATTCTTTTGCAGCCCATCCTCCCGTCATGCCTGCGCCGATTACAATGGTATCGAAATGATTCACTTTACTCATTATTTATATTTTAAACTCGGACACATCCTAAATAACGATTGGGCATGAATTCATAGCCCAGATAGTTGGTCATGTAGTTTTCAGAGGTGATAAAATGACGTAAGGACCACTGTCGGGTTTTTTGCATAAAAAACCCCAATGATCCCTCGGAGGCCAATGCCTTGGTCAATATTTCGTGATGTTGGTATGCACTCAGTTTGTCAAAGGCTTGGGCGAAGGAATCGTCAATAGATTTCTTAAATTCTTCTAAACCCGATTTATATTCTTCAAATTGGGTAGACGTTAGTCCGCCTTCAAGTTGGTTTGCCAAAAACTCCAATCGGGGCTCTGGTGTTGGAAAAGAAATGCTTTTGGAGGGTAAAATACTCTCTGAAATAAGCCCGATGAATTGTTCGTCCTTTTCCTGTAATTGGGATACTGTAGGGATAAAAGTGTTACAGTGGCTCAGGGTCGCAACGCCACCAATGCCCATGGCAATGGACTGAAGTGCTTTTCTTCTTCTCATATATCAAATATACATTTTTAATAAAAATAAAATATACAGATGAAATGGCAGTAGGCTTATCAAAGGACAAAAGCTAAAAAGATTACCAGAGTTACAACTACAGAAAGGGACAGAAAAAATCTGCAGACCAGTATCATTAGGTATTTATAATCACAGATGAAAAGCGCTACAAGAGGTCGAAATCAAGTAAGCTTGAAAGGTAACCTAATTCTTTTTACTAAAGGTATAACTGAATGCACCTCCAATTAAGCCCGCTGCAAGGACCACTAATCCTAAACCTACTTATTCAACAAGTGAAGCGAACAACTTCCCTCCGCTAGTAATGGAAAAAATATCTCCAAAACTCACGGTTGTTAGTTTAGCAACTGCCCACCACATTGAGTTAAAAATATCAGAAAATTTATCTGGCTGAACAGGATTTTCAAAATGTTATATCCTAACAGCAGAAATATATAAAATAAAACCAGCAAGTATACTGAAAATGATCAGTCCCTTTTTAATTTGATTAAAAGCAACTACAATTTTTTTGGAGCCTGACTCATATTTTATCAATTACAAAAATCTTAAAACCCTTATTTCACGGAGATCAGCAGGTAGTCCCAGATAGTAAGGAATTAAAGCAATGATGTCGACTAACCCTAAAAACTTCCATGCTCCTCTAAAACCATCTCTTAAAGTCCCGTTAGATCAATGATGGTAGGGATTTAAAGAGGATTTTGGTTTAATCCCAATCTTGTAGACTTGACCACCATAATAAAATGATCCTACAGAACCGATTCCACAGTCTGCTAATAGAGTAGGCAGAAAAGTTTTTAGGTTTTAAAAAAATAGGTTTGTTGCCAATATGTTGCCAACAAGGGATAAAAAAATCCATAATAACTTATAGAAAAAGTTTTTACTTATTTTTAAAGTACCTCGGGTGGGAATCGAACCCACACTCCCGAAAGAACTGGATTTTGAATCCAGAGCGTCTACCAGTTCCGCCACCGAGGCAATTATTTTGTAGGGCACAAAAATAATAAAATATTTAATCTACTGATTTAAAAAAAATCGATAAAGCTTAAGCAGAATTTATTTTTAAATTTACAGATATATTTAGAAAATGGAAACTCCCGCTAAAATTTTTGCTTGTAGGCAAAGTGAACTCCTTGGCAATGCCATCGCAGACCATTTTGGAATCGAAGTTGGAAAAATTAACTTCTCCAGCTACAGTGATGGTGAATTTCAACCCTCATTCGAAGAATCTGTTCGTGGCGCCCGTATCTTTATTATTGGTTCTACCCATCCTTCCTCCGAGAATCTTATGGAAATGTTGTTAATGTTAGATGCGGCAAAACGTGCGTCGGCAAGGCATATAACGGCCGTAATGCCGTATTTTGGGTGGGCGAGACAAGACAGAAAAGACAAACCACGAGTTCCTATTGGAGCGAAATTAATCGCCAAACTATTGGAGTCGGCAGGAGCGACAAGGATTATTACCATGGACCTCCACGCGGATCAAATCCAAGGGTTTTTTGAAAAACCCGTTGATCATTTGTTTGCGTCCACTATTTTTATTCCCTACATCAATGCACTCAAATTGTCCAACCTCACCATTGCGTCACCAGATATGGGCGGATCTAAACGTGCCTATGCTTACTCAAAGTTTCTCAGCAGCGATGTTGTTATATGTTATAAGCAAAGAGAAAAAGCCAACACCATATCCCACATGGAGCTTATTGGAAATGTCGTAGGGAAAAATGTAATATTGGTCGACGATATGGTTGATACTGCTGGAACACTCACAAAAGCAGCAAATCTTATGAAAGAACGCGGTGCACTATCCGTTAGGGCGGTCTGTACACACGCACTGCTCTCAGGTAATGCTTATGATGAAATTGAAAACTCAAAACTGGAGGAACTAATAGTGACCGATTCTATTCCCCCAAAAATTATTCACCGTAGAGTAAAAGTGTTATCTTGCGCTCCATTATTCGCTGAAGTTATGAAAAACGTTCACTACAACCAGTCAATAAGTTCAAAATTTATAATGTAAAAATTGTTACATGAAATCTATTACTATTAAAGGATCCAAAAGAGAAAGCGTGGGCAAGGTTGCGACCAATGCCCTACGTAATGCTGATAAAGTTCCCTGCGTGTTGTATGGAGGAGAAAACCCCGTTCATTTTTCCGCCAATGAGCTTGATTTCAGCAAATTAGTTTACACTCCAAGCGCGCATACCGTTGTGCTGGACATCGAAGGAGATCAAAAGATCAATGCCATTCTTCAGGACATTCAGTTTCATCCTGTAAGTGACAAAATTCTTCATGTTGATTTTTACCAATTGTTCGACGACAAAGAGGTAAGCATGGACATACCAGTTACCATCGAAGGCTCCGCCCCTGGCGTTATGCTCGAAGGAGGTACTTTGGTGGTCAGCAACAGAAAACTTAAAGTAAGAGCTTTGCCCAATAACCTCCCAGACTTTATCACAGTTGATATTTCTGAACTCAAACTCGGTGGTAAAATTTCCGTTATCGATTTGGAGGCTGATGCTTTTACAATTCTTCACCCAGACAACACGGTGGTTTGTAAAGTAAGAACTTCACGTGCTTCTATGATTATTGAAGACGATGTTTTAGAGGGAGAGGAAGGTACTGAAGAAGGAGAAGCTGCGACTGCGGGTGCAGAGAATGCTTCCTCTGAAGGGTAGTCCTTTTTTTTAAAAACATAAAAAAGCATCCGCTATCCTAGAAGCTTTTTTTATTTTTACAAGATGTTCTTCGATTGGCTTTTTGGGAAAACAGAACCCCTGGATATGACTAAATTTCTTATTGTAGGATTGGGAAATATAGGTGACGAATACACCAATACCCGTCATAATATTGGATTTGATGTCATCAATCATATCGCTGCAGCATTTGAAGTAGAAATGACTACATACAAGATGGCCGAGAAAGGAAACTTTAACTTCAGTGGGAAAAAAATAACACTACTCAAGCCCTCCACTTTTGTGAATCGAAGTGGTAAAGCAGTGAGGTATTGGGCTTTAAAAGAAAATATTGCGCTTCAAAATATTCTAGTCATTACCGATGACCTTCACCTACCCCATTCGGCGCTCAGACTCAAAGGACAGGGGAGTGATGGAGGGCACAATGGTCTGAAGGATATAGAAGCTCAACTCAATACGCCCCGATATTCTCGACTTCGTTTTGGAATTCAAAATGACAAACAAACCTTAAATCAGGTGGATTTTGTGTTGGGAAAATTCTCTAAGGAAGAACAAAACTTGGTCGATAAAAGTCTACCCAAATGTCAAGAGATTGTCCTTTCATTTGTCAAAATGGGCTTGGAGAAAACAATGAACACTTTCAATGGCATCCCCCCTAAGGGGTTGTCCTGAATTGACCTATAGGGGACTTAGAGGTATTTCCCTCCCGATCTTTGGTAATCACCCTCCAGTAATACGTTTCCCCTCCATTCAGACTTACTTGAAAGCTTCCACTGTAGAGATTTTCAGCCATAAGCTCTAAACTATCTGAATCAGTTCCCAAGAAAACAGCATAGCTTTCAATATCATTATCAATATCAATGCCCTCCCATCTCAAAGTAATCCTTCCATTGATTAAACCCACTTGGGTGTTGTTTTCGGGAGAAATAAAACGGGCCGGAAAAGGAAAATAACTACTCGTTTGTATTCCCTCTAGGTAAAAGGTCCAAACATTACTTTTAGATACATTTTCTGTTTGATCAGATTTAGAAATAACCCACCAAGAATATTGTTTTCCCCTTTCCAATGCAGCACTTGAAAATAAACGCATGGTTTGTTTTTTCAGATCCACATTGGTCATCAGATCTCGCACAACCAATTCATACTCTGAGGTGTTGAGGGCCTCTTGCCATCTAAAGTTCACTTGACTCTGCTGGTTGTCCAGTAAAATGGCTGTGTTGCAAGTATCATTATTGGTAGGACTCAACAGCAAGACAGGATCAGGGTCGGGGATTACCTCTTTTTTACAAGCACCCAATAGTAACAAAATCAATAAAATGTATCTTTTTGTCAACGTTTCAATAATTTAAAATTTTCAATGCTGTCCTCAGAAATCACCCTAACCAGATAAATACCAGGGGGGTAAGAGGCTATGTCAATTTTACTTATTCTGCTGATGGGATTAATCATGATTTCGTTTTCGTCAAGTAGCTCTCCCTGAAGATTAAATAAAGATATGAGCGCAACAGTTGAATTTCTTCCCACCACGACACTGACCTCCTCCAATGCCGGATTGGGGAATATCTTGGAATGCTCAGCGATGTAAATTTGTTTTACCAACTTCCCTTGACAAGCTAAATCGGTTGTTACCTCAATAGTATTCAACCCTTCCATAAGGGGAAAGTTATGCCTAGCCGACTGGGTCAAGTAGGTTTCTCCGTTCACTTTAAGCTGATAGTTTTCACCCCCAGATAATTTTACAGTAACCGCATTGGAAGCACTTAATTGCGTTACTACACGAAGGGGGTCGGGATCGGACAATTCGGTGGAATAGCACCTTTCAAATGATGGATCGTCAGGAACTGTGATACACACGGTATATTCCCCTTTGGAAAGATTAGAAATCATCAAGTTATTTTCATGTGAAAAATTATCTTCCCGTAGATATCCATTTGGACCGCTTATATTAACAGCATAATTATAGTGTGCAATCGCTGAAATTGATATAGCACCGTTACTTTTACTGATACAAGAGGGATCCGTTTTGTTTAAACTAAAATTATTTAAAGAATCAAGATCACAAACATCTCCCAAGCCGTCCCCATCACTATCGGATTGATCGGCATTTGAGATCGAAGGGCAATTGTCTAAAACATCTGGAATACCGTCATCATCAGTATCCAACATAACACTTCCCCTGTAACACACCTCAATTGAAAATTTTTGTAACACGCCTCTAAGAAAATTATCCCTTCTATCTTTTACTTTTAAGGTCCAAGTTCCCTTTAAATTTTTTCCATTTAACACTGAGAGATCTCCTAAGGGCCGAAATGACCCCGTGAATGGGGGTAAGGCATTTACGATAGAAGTAGCTGCTTCTTGATCAAAAACTGTTTGTCGATAATCCGCTTGATCTGCCCCTAAATACTCTGTCAACCTGATCAAAGTTTGATCTGGTGCCTCCAAGAAGATTGAAATATCCTCTACATTATCATGCTCAAGTGTAATGTTTACATTCAAGTCTTGGATCACTGCCTGATCAAATACTTCCAAATCTACACTGGTGGTTCTGACCGACAGGCCTATAGCATCTGCAATGGTGATCGGAAGATCTGATACTGCATAGGTCAAACAATTAACAGTATATGTACGGAAAATTGCTGCACTGGAAAATTGTCCATCTGCACAGGTATTGATGGGTTTTACCCTCCAGAAATATTGTGTTGAAAAATCTAGTCTGTCTAACAGTATTGAAGCTGATCGAACAGTACTGGAATGGGTCAAACTGGAAAAATTCTCGAATTTGGATACTTCGACGCTATATTCACTGGCATTGGCAATATCCCTCCAAGTAAGACTTACCGTAACACTTTGCTCCATTTGGGTACTGATCGGAGCTATCAATTGAATTTCCTGAAAGTCATCCCCTCGTTTACTGATTTCTAAGTCTATGAGTTGGTTTCTAGATCCCCCTGTTGCACGCAATTGTAGTGTCATGTGCTGAGAGGGGAAATTGTTAAAGCCACGCAGCACAATGGTTTCGGAACTTACGGATTGGGTCAGAGTTGCATCCGAAAAAGTTGCTGTGAGGCCAGCGGGAAGGTCTGAAAATCGAAGTGCCACAGTTTCTCCAAAATCAGAAAAGGTCGCGTAATCAAAAGTAAAAATAACCTCATTTTCACATGCCTCCTTTTGATAACGGTCAAATGAAAGTGCAAAGGGCGCATAATTAATTTGAATATCCTTTGTGTTTATCGCAAAGTAAATAGAGTTGTCTGGAACAACTTTGATCCTGGCCTGGTCCGTGCTTATGCCTCCGGGTACGGTAATTATTTCTTCCCCATCATTCGGGGTCACCCTCAGCAGCGTATGGTCGAATGTTGTACCTCCGTTTATGGACAGTAATACCGATACATTTTTTGTGTTAATGGGAGCAGAGTCTGTTTTTGCTACCTCCCAAGATATTGTTTGTCGGGACCCCCCTTCCCAAACAATGCCCTCCTCATTCAGTGTGTTGATACTAAAAGGCCCAGCATCTGTAGTCACCTGCAATACTTTTAAATCACTGGAGGTTCTGCCGTTTACTCCTAAAGCTGCAGGATATCGATCCCTAACTGTAACACCCCAAGTCAAGGACCTGTCCACCAATGAAACAGTTTCCCAGCTACTGCTCAGCGAGGGAGTTTCCTGGGTCAAGGTACCCGACAAAACAGCTTCCATTGAGGGTATTACCCTATTGGATTCTGATGAAGGAATCAGAGAACGTGCCTGTGGCCCCAAATGATTAAGGGGACCAAAATTAGTAGCATTCACCGCTCCGTCGTCTAATTGTTCCCAGCAATAGAACAATGAATCTCCATCTGGATCTGTTGCTGTTGCCACCAATTCGTAGGCCGTTCCCATGGGCAGGGTATAATCAGGACCCGCATCAACCAACGGCAGTTGATTCGTTGAAGCCTCCGAACTGTAACAACTCCGTGAGGCAACGTATTCATTAATGTTTTTAAGACTGTGGTAGTGAAAATATGGATCGCTTTGAAGTTGTATATTATCCTGACCTGCAATTCCTGCATAGCCCATTATGGTCGATCCACTTCCAGGCTCTGAACTAAATCCCTCAAATTCATCTTCATATGAAAAAGTGTGAAAGGCCCCAAACTGGTGTCCTATTTCATGGGCAACATAATCAATATCAAAATAATCACTCAAAAAGGGATTGTTTGGGGATCCTTCAAAAGGGTGGGCCGAAAACGCTCCTCCTTTTACACCGGTTCTGCAAACACTTCCCACAGCTCCTGCATTTCCGTTTCCCCCATCTCTGGAAAAGGCAAAAAGATGACCGATATCGTAATTTTCGGATCCAATTTGCTCATCCAAAACCGTCTGAACTTCATTCAATAAATCGGTGGTATAAGGATCGGTGTCAACATTCGTATAAATTAAGTCCACTCCAGAAATCAATTCTAAATGTATCCCCAGTTCCGTCTCAAAAATTTGATTTACCCTGTTGATGGTATTGACTACTGCCGCAAAAGCATCTTCTCCGTTGGTTCCGTTGTCCGGGTTATCATCCCCCCAAAAATTGGTGAAACCTCCCGTAGTAGAAATTGCCAATCTAAAAATTTTTAGCCCCCCATCGTTTAAGAGGCCAGCGCTTTTTTTCGAAGTATTATTTTTGACCTTTGTGTTTTTCCAATCTGGATCTAGCGGCGTACTGCAGTTGAAAGCGAAAGGCTGTCTTTCCTGGGCCCTGGAATAGGACAGGTAACGACTTTCAGTTCCCTTTACAGGTTGCAAAAAACGATTTTCCCCGTTGGGAAATAGCAGCCAAGCATTGATCCCTTGAGGCGTGTGTGACAACCTCACTTTAACCTCTGGCCGTTTCTTACTGTTTCCAGTATAGGTTCTAATGTTTGGATATTTTCGTTGTAATTCCGGTGACAAAACAGCTGTGGTATGAAGCTCGAACAATTCTTGTTCTCCATTTTCGTTAGGCAAAGACATGATTACTGCATCATCATCTTCGATTTGTTTTGCCCCTCTAAGCGAATTAAGTTGTTTGTCAAAGGCGACTCTGTCAAAATTTAAATACAACCGCCCAGACTTATCGGAAATAGACAAATCGGAAATAGTAGCACTGGAGAGTTTGGACCAAAACTGTTGTCCGTGAAGTGAAAACCATCCAAAAAACAGCAGAATAAATAATGAGAAGCAAAACCGAGATAAGGTCAAAGTAGGTTTAAATTTTTCATAATTTAAAAAAAACAATATTAATCCTGTTGTAATTTAGGTGTACTTTTGAAAAAAATCTATTTTTTTTATGGAGGTTATCCATAACATTTCTAATTATCATCCAAAAAAATCAGGAATACTTACCATTGGCACCTTTGATGGTGTGCACATCGGGCATCGGAGGATTATAAAAAAAATGGTGTCCTCCGCAAAAAGAGAAAATTTATCCACCCTAGTTTTAACTTTTTTTCCCCATCCGAGAATGGTGCTTCAACACGACGATCGACTCAAAATGATTGATACGATTGAAGAAAAAATAACACATCTAGAACAACTGGGTGTTGACGTTTTGATCATTGAGCCCTTCACTTTAGAATTTTCCAGAATGACCGCAATATCTTACGTAAGAGATATTTTAGTCAATAGCCTCAATATCAGCAAACTGATTATCGGTTATGATCATCGATTTGGAAGAAATCGGGAAGCCACTGTAAAGGACATGAAAAACTTCGGGATGGATTACGATTTTGAAGTGGAAGAAATCCCCGTACAAGGCATCTCCTCAGTTGCAGTGAGCTCCACCAAAATCAGAAATGCCATAAAAGAGGGAGCCATTAAGAAAGCAAATCATTTCTTAGGTAGGCCTGTTGCGCTGTGTGGTATTGTCGTAACAGGTGATAAAATTGGGAGGAAAATTGGTTTCCCCACTGCCAATCTAAAAATTGAAGAGGACTATAAATTAAAACCAAAAAATGGGGTTTATCTTGTAGCCTGCACCATAGACAAAAAGCGGATTTTTGGTATGATGAACATTGGTAATCGACCTACCTTATTTGGTAAAAAAGCACAAATAGAAACCCATTTTTTTGAGTTTAGTGGCGACCTGTACGATAAAAAACTCAGGATCGATATATTGGAAAAAATAAGAGACGAACAAAAGTTTGATTCCTTAGATTTGTTAGAAGATCAAATAAATATTGACCAAGATAGATGTCAAAAGTTAATCTCTAAATACCTATAATTTTAATTAATCCATTGGATTGCTCTACCTTTACACCGAAAAATTAATCACATGTTACCGCTTGGATACTTGAGAGAAAATCCTGATCTAATTAAGGAAGGTTTAATCAAAAGAAACTTTCTGCAATTGGATTTGATAGATCAACTGCTCGATGCAGACCAAAATCGTAGACGTCTACAATGCCAATTGGACGAAACCCTTTCCAAAAGCAATCAACTTGCTAAAGAGATAGGAAATTTGTTCAAATCGGGCCAGACTGAAAAAGCCAACGAACTAAAATCAGAAACTACTCTATTAAAAAATGAGGCAATACAACTCCAAGAAGACCTTCAAAACGTTGAGGTAGTGTTGTTGTCTCTAAGAACACAAATCCCTAATATCCCCGACAAAAGCGTCCCTTACGGCAGCTCAGAAAACAACAATGAGGAGATGTTCAACACTGGAAGTATTCCAGACTTGGGCGAGGAAGCCCTTCCGCATTGGGAACTGGCATCACAATATGATTTAATTGATTTCGATCTGGGAAGTAAAATCACAGGTGCTGGATTCCCCGTATACAAAGACAAGGGGGCCAAACTTAAAAGAGCCCTAATTCAGTTCTTTCTCGATAAAAATACCGCTGCTGGCTACACCGAATATCAAGTTCCCCACTTGGTCAATGAAGATTCTGGTTTTGGTACCGGGCAACTTCCCGATAAAGAAGGGCAAATGTATCACGTAGAAGAGGACGGGCTCTACCTGATTCCCACTGCAGAAGTTCCCTTGACCAATATTTTTAGAAACCAGCTATTGGAAGCCAAGGACCTGCCGATTTGCATCACCGGCTATACCCCTTGCTTTCGCCGCGAGGCGGGCAGCTATGGCGCCAATGTTAGAGGTCTCAATCGCCTCCATCAGTTTGATAAAGTAGAAATTGTACGCCTCGAAGAGCCTCAACACTCCGGGGCCGCCTTGGAAGGGATGGTAGAACATGTAAAAGACATTCTTCGGGCATTAGAATTACCCTACCGTATTTTAAAACTTTGCGGCGGTGATCTGGGTTTTACTGCAGCCCTTACTTTCGATTTTGAAATTTATTCAGCCGCCCAAAAAAGATGGTTGGAAATCAGCTCAGTATCTTCCTTTAATAGCTTTCAGTCGGAAAGGCTCAAGCTGAGATACAAGGACCCCAGCGGGAAAAAACATCCTGTACATACCCTAAACGGAAGTTCCTTGGCATTGCCCAGAGTGATTGCAGGGTTGTTAGAAAACAATCAGACCTCAGAAGGAATCCATATCCCCAAAGCATTGGTTCCATATACAGGATTTGAGGTAATCAGTGCCTAAATGATATTGTATAATATCACCTGTAATGTAAAAGCAGAAGCAGAAAAAAACTGGCTGGAATGGGTGGATCCTCAGCTCCAAGAATGGTCAAAATCAGAAAACTTAAAATCAACTACGCTCCTACAGTTAAAATCCAATAGTCCTCCAGATGAACCAATATACGCATTGCAATTCCACATCGCAGATCCTGAAATCCTACAAAAATTCCTAACAAAAGAAGAATCCCTTATAAAAGAGGAAATAAATAAAAAATTCGGCGAATCGGTACTTCACTTTAGTAGTCACTTACAAATCATAAAAGAATACCAATGAAGCCCGTTTCACCCAAAAAAAAATTAGGACAACACTTTTTAAACGATTTAAACATTGCAAAAAAAATTGCGGATTTACTAGATCATCGGCCAACCGATTGTGTTTTAGAAATAGGACCAGGCATGGGGGTGCTTACCCAATACCTGATGCCAAAAGTCCAAAAATTAAAAATGGTCGAAATCGATCAGGAATCAGTAAACTACCTAGAACGAAAATACCCTGAGCTCAAGGAAAATATACACAACGAGGATTTTCTAAAGCTGGACCTAAGCAATTTTTTTAACCAGCGAGAGTTTACCGTAATTGGTAATTTCCCCTATAACATTTCAAGTCAGATCGTATTCAAAACCATAGAGTACCAGAAGCACATCCCCTTCTTCTGCGGTATGTTTCAAAAAGAAGTAGCCCAAAGAATTTGCGAAAAGCCTGGTACCAAAGCCTATGGAATTCTTTCTGTATTGTGCCAACTCTATTTTGAAACAGAATACCATTTTAACGTCTCCTCCAGTGTTTTTTCTCCCCCTCCAAAGGTAGAATCTGGGGTGCTTTCGCTAAAAAGAAGAGAGAATTTGGTGCTGGATTTCGATGAGAAATTGCTTTTTCGTATAGTAAAAACCTCCTTTCAGCAGCGACGTAAGACCCTAAGAAATAGCCTTAAAAGTCTTAACATTCCAAAAATTATTTTAGAAGATAGTATCTTTGACCTGCGACCAGAAAAATTGTCTGCAACAGAATTCATCGATTTGACAAAAAAAGTGGGTTATGCCAAAATTTGAAATCAACAAAACAGAAATAAAAACCATTGCGGAGTTGATCGAAAACGGCTCCGACAGACAACTGTTAAAAATTCTCAAAGATATCCACTATGCCGACATTGCAGAGATCATCGACGAACTTCCTGTGGAAGGAGCTACCTATTTGATAAAATTATTGGATAGTGAAAAAACTGCGGAGGCCATCACTGAGGTGGACGAGGACCTGCGTGAAAAGATTTTAGAAAAGCTTTCTGCTACAGAAATTGCAAAAGAAATTCAGGAGCTGGACACAGATGATGCAGCCGACTTAATTGCAGAACTCCCCGCTGTGCGTCAGGAAAAAGTAATGTCTCAAATCTCGGATACCGGTCATCTTGAAGACATTAGAGAGCTACTGACCTATGAGGAAAATACAGCAGGGGGGTTAATGGCCAAAGAGCTTGTAAAAGTCCATGACAGCCTCAGTGTTCTTAATTGTTTGAATGCCATGAGGGCCCAAGCCGAAGAAGTAACAAGAGTACACTCCATCTATGTGGTCAATGAAAAAAATGTGCTCAAAGGAAGGCTCTCCCTTAAAGACCTGATCACGGCTAACTCTCATGCTATTGTTAAAGACATTTGCATTCCAAGTGTCGATTTTGTAAAGGTGGACCAATCGGGAGAAGAGGTGGCAGAAATCATGTCAAAATACGACTTGGAGGCCATTCCTGTGGTAAACTCCAAAAAACAATTGATGGGTCGGATAACCATCGATGATATTGTAGACTTCATCAAAGAAGAGGCTGAAAAAGATTATCAACTGGCTGCCGGTATTTCCAATGATGTTGAAGCCAACGATGGAATTATTCAACTAACTAAAGCAAGACTGCCATGGCTTTTTCTTGGCTTATTGGGAGGTTTGGGAAGCGTTTTTATTCTTCAGGATTTTGAGCAACTGATGGAGCAACCCAAATTGAGAAGCCTGTTTTTTTACACCCCCTTAATCGCCGCAATGGCTGGTAATGTGGGCGTGCAGTCCTCCGCGATCATCGTCCAGGGATTGGCAAATAATGTTGTCAAAGGATCTCTGTTGAATCTGTTGATAAAGGAGATCGGATTGAGCTTGATCAATGGTATCGCACTTTCCTTTTTTCTCATCCTTTTTGGATTCATTATCCAACAGGACTTAACCATCAGCCTTACCATTGCTGGATCCATGATGGGCGTGATTATAATCGCAGCTTTAATCGGTACTTTTGTACCCATCATTTTAGATAAAAAAGGAATTGACCCTGCGATTGCTACGGGACCATTTATCACCACTTCGAACGATATCTTTGGTATTTTCCTTTTCTTTTATATGGCCAAAATCTCTTTGGGTTTTTAATTGTATTCCATGAAAGTATTACACCTTGAAGAAAACCATCCCCAACTGATCGCGGGATTAGCCGCATTAGGGTTTGAAAACGATCTCGCCTATGAGGACTCTTTGGCTGAGATATTGGCCAAGCTGGAGCAATACGAAGGCCTGATCATCAGGAGCAAATACCCCATAGATAAGTCATTTTTAAAAGGTGCAAAAAAATTAAAATTTATTGGTCGTGTGGGTGCAGGTCTAGAAAATATCGACGTGGATGCAGTTCGGGCGAAAAACATCTTCTTAATCAATTCTCCTGAGGGAAATCGAAATGCCGTTGGAGAGCACACCTTGGGGATGTTGTTGTCCTTGATGAACCGTCTAAAATCTGGGCACGACTCCATCGGCAATGGAATCTGGGATCGTGAAGGTCATCGCGGTTGGGAGCTATCGGGCAGAACTGTAGGCATCATCGGATATGGAAATACAGGAAAAAGCTTTGCTAAAAAACTCACTGGTTTTGAGGTCAACACAATGTGTTATGATATTTTAGATGATGTGGGTGATGAAAATGCCCAACAAGTAGATTGGGACACTCTTCTTACTCAGGCTAAGGTCATCAGTCTGCATGTACCACAAACCGACAAAACCATTGGGATTATAAACAAAAATTTTATCAAACATATGGCCAAACCTTTTTGGTTATTGAATACTTCAAGAGGAGCTGCGGTGGTAACCAAAGATTTGATCAGCGGATTGAAATCTCAGAAAATATTAGGGGCAGGACTCGATGTACTGGAATACGAAAACCGCTCTTTTTCCTCCATCTTACACAAAGAGAATTTACCGCCCAACCTTCAATATTTAATAGGCGCTGAAAATGTACTACTCAGCCCCCACGTTGCAGGGTGGACCCAAGAAAGCCATATCAAACTTGCCACCACCATCGTAGAAAAAATAAGAAAACGCTTTTGTTAATTTAATCTCTTACGACAAATTGGGCCGTATTCGTAGTCCGTTGCTCGACTAAAATTTCGCCCACTGCGTTTTTTATAAAATTAATGGCTGGTTTGTCAAAATGACGAATAGTGTAGAGCGAGACCCCATCATCGACCTCTACTTTAAACTTA
>PBCE01000026.1 GCA_002716845.1 Flavobacteriaceae bacterium
ATTAATTATTGAATTAATTTGAAGAAAAGCAATTCATGGATATTTTAGGAATATTCTAAAAATTTAACATTTCTTTTCCCAAGAGCAGGCCTCCATATTTGTAATGAAGATTAAGACCTCTTTTTAATATATTCGTTTATTGCCTCCCTTATGATTGAGGATACATTCTCCTTTTTGTCTTTAGCTATTTTGTAGAGCTTATCAGCTTGATCGTCCTCGATTTTAATTTTAATTCTTTGCATAATGCTAAAATAGCACAATTCGCATTGAATTATTTGCAATAGTTCCGATGGTTTATTTAGGGCAGAGAAAGTTAGAACTTCAGGTTTGTCTGAACTTTATTGAATTTAGAGTTTGGGTTATATTTAATATAAAGAGCTCTACCATCGATACAGAAAACCATTTTACAAAACCCAACCCCGCTTCAGTTAATAAGATTTACAGGAAATGGTTTAGTTTAATTTAGGCACATACCAAATATTTTTGTTTAAGTCTATCCCGCCTCCTAATTCATCTTGAATGACTCTATCAGTAATGTAAATGCCTATATTGGCCATATTTGAAAAATTATCTACTCCATTTGGAAAATTTCGTCTGGTTCTGTGAATATTGTATTTCTCGGAGAAGGATCTATCAAAAGCTTTTTCAACTCCATCTTTACCAATCATAAAACCTATAAGCCCACCCCATGTAGCTGTTGGGTTATCAGAATCCCAACCCATAAGAGATCCTAATTTTATAGTTTCTTTTAAATCTCCCTCACCGGCAAATAAGCTCACTAAACTTGCAGCAAAATTTATTCCTGCTGCAAAACATCCATTACACTTTAAATTTCTTGAAGTAATATTATAACCATCTTTTTCTTCTACTTGATATCTTACATAAACACTATCTCTTATTGTTTCCCATGGAAGACCGTCATCATACTGTTTTTTTACAAAATCATACATTTTTGAGGCATATGAATCATTTGGTAGCTGATCTCTGGATTCTTCTGCAATGATTAATAAATTTTCTCTAATACTGAGGTTTGGATCAGAATTCGCAGCTAAAGAATACATAGAAACATAAAATTTTGATATCCATTCTGCATTAAACCTAGCAGTTGTTTTAATTGGAAGTTCAGCCATTTCAACAGCAAAGTCTGGTCTTCCAGGTGAATAAAATCCAAATACTTCAGTGGTTAATTGAGCATCAATCATATCAAAGTCAGGATTGTTTATTGGATTACTTGTTTCTGGAGGAACTATTCCGCTAATCATTAGATCTAAAGCTCTTTGATTCGATACCCATAAATAGTTTTGCTCTTCATGTTTAATATGTTTTAACCACCCATCGCGAATTTGCTGTCCACTTAATTTTGATGTTTTATTGATGTAAACTAAGTGTTGATACATATATTCAATATCAGTATCATCGTCTGCTCCCCACATCCCATCTTTTCCCTCAAAAACAAAATCTATATATTGATCAACCTTATTCCCTCGCAAATTCAGTTCATCTTTCTTTCCCCAGTCTTCTCTAGTATAAAAACCCCCTGTCATAGATTCACCAATATTTCCAATTTTATCATTCTCAGTTACAAGACCAGTCCAATTTGCAATACATTGAGCAAGCCAAAATCCCTCAAGTTTATTTAAATATTGTGCTCTTGAAATTACAATTTCATTTCCTTCAGGTTTATATTCCAAATACATAAAATTTTCATCTTGAAGAACATTAAAAGTTGAATTTTTCTTTTCATAGCACGAAAAGGTTAAAATTATAAGTAATAGTAAAGCACATTTTTTCATGGTAATTATTTGATTTTAATACCTTAAGGTAATAAATAAACTGCTAAATTTGAGACATTAGAGTGAAGGTTGTAAAACAGAGGAAAAAGTAACTCCACAGGCAACTAAAAAAAAGAATCCCAAAAAATACTGGGGCTTTAGGACTATTAAGCGAAGAAAGAGGCTCCACGAAGTTTTATTATTGGATATTGAAAGTCTTTTCCTGAGGATAAAGCGCTAAATCTTCCAATTCCTCTTCAATTCTAAGCAGCTGATTGTATTTTGCCATACGATCGCTTCTGGAAGCAGAACCCGTTTTTATTTGTCCGGTGTTTAGAGCTACAGCGAGGTCAGCAATGGTGTTGTCTTCTGTTTCTCCAGATCGGTGGGACATCACGGAGGTATATCCGGCCCTGTGCGCCATTTCCACAGCGGCGATGGTTTCGGATAAAGTCCCGATTTGATTTACTTTGATCAGTATAGAATTGGCAATCCCTTCTTCTATGCCTCTAGAC
This sequence comes from Flavobacteriaceae bacterium, assembly GCA_002716845.1. Lineage (GTDB taxonomy): Bacteria > Bacteroidota > Bacteroidia > Flavobacteriales > Flavobacteriaceae > UBA8316. The sequence goes on from PBCE01000026.1 coordinate 2,288, forward strand.
AGTCGGGTGACGTTAGTTACAAAAAGATCGTCTCCTACCAATTGCACACGGTCTCCTGCTTTTTCGGTCAGGCGTTTCCAACCCTCCCAGTCGTTTTCGTCCATACCATCTTCGACGGAGATAATGGGATATTTTTCTGAAAGATCCGCCAAGTATTGGGCTTGTTCTTCGGAAGTTCTTTTTACCCCTTTATCACCCTCAAATTTTGTGTAATCATATATGCCGTTTTCGTAGAATTCCGCCGCAGCACAATCCAACGCGATTTTTACTTCCTCTCCCGCTTTGTATCCAGCGTTGTCTATAGCTTTTAAAATGGTTTCCAAGGCGTCTTCGGTGCCGTCCAAGACTGGAGCAAAACCTCCCTCGTCGCCAACAGCAGTGCTTAAGCCCCTACTGTGAAGTACCTTTTTAAGGTGATGAAAAATTTCTGATCCCATCTGCATGGCGTGAGTAAAACTCTCCGCACCAATGGGCATCACCATAAACTCTTGAAAAGCAATGGGAGCATCGGAATGCGACCCACCATTGATGATATTCATCATAGGAACAGGAAGGGTATGGGCACTAACTCCACCCACATAACGATACAAGGGCAATCCCATCTCATTGGAAGCAGCTTTGGCAACGGCCAAAGAAATACCCAGAATGGCATTTGCACCCAACTTAGATTTGTTAGGTGTACCGTCCAGTTCTATCATGCTGGCATCGATTTTTTTCTGATCAAAAACATTGGTACCAATCAGTTCTGGTGCCAGTATCTCGTTTACATTTTTAACGGCCTGAGAAACGCCTTTCCCCATATAGGATTTCCCTCCGTCCCTCAGCTCCACTGCTTCGTGAACTCCGGTGGAAGCTCCTGATGGTACAGCAGCACGGCCCAGTGCACCCGTTTCGGTTATTACATCCACCTCAACAGTGGGGTTGCCTCTGGAATCAAAAATCTGTCTTGCGTGAATCTCAATAATTACACTCATTCGTGTTTAAATTAAATGGGTTGTGTTTTTTGGGTATGGCTTTTGATGTTTTCGTAAAATTCATCAAATAAATAGATGGTATCGTTTGGACCTGGGCCCGCCTCGGGATGGTATTGCACTGAAAAACAATTTTTGTTTTTCATCCGAAGTCCAGCGACCGTCTGATCGTTTAGGTGAAGGTGACTGATCACAATCTCTTTGTGTGCCTCAGCAGCTTGCTTGTCCACAGCAAATCCGTGGTTTTGAGATGTAATTTCTCCCTTTCCCGTGATCAGGTTCAAGACCGGGTGGTTAATACCACGGTGGCCGTTAAACATTTTATAGGTAGGAATACCATTGGCCAGTGCAATGATCTGGTGGCCCAAACATATTCCAAAAAGGGGCAGATCATTTCTGATGATTTCTTTAGCGAGGGCTTGCGCCTGGTGCAGTGGATCAGGATCTCCAGGTCCGTTGGAAATAAAAAATCCATCGGGTTCCCAAGCTTGCATTTCTTCGAAGGTGGTATCGAAAGGGAAAACTTTGATGTACATCCCTCGATTAGACAAATGCCTAAGGATATTGGTCTTAATACCCAGATCCAAGGCTGCCACCTTGAAAGGAGCATCGGGACTCCCATAGAAATAGGACGTTTGGATAGAAACCTTCGAGGCCAACTCCAACCCTTCCATACTGGGCAATGCAGCCAATTCAGCGCACAATGCAGCTTCATTATCCACATCAGTGGTAATCACTGCGTTCATGGCGCCGTTTTCGCGAATGTAGTTGACCAAAGCGCGGGTATCGACCTCCGAAATCGCAAAAAGGTCATTATCATTCAAGAATTGTTCCAAAGAAATATCGGTTACAGGTCTGGAATATTCATAGCTGAAATTCTTACAAATCAATCCAGCTATTTTGATCCCATCGGACTGTGCCTCATCGATTTGAACTCCGTAATTCCCAATGTGTGCGTTGGTGGTTACCATTAGCTGACCGAAGTAGGATGGGTCAGTGAAAATTTCTTGATAGCCAGTCATCCCGGTATTGAAACATATTTCACCAAAACGGGTACCTTCAGAGCCTACTGCTTTTCCAAAAAACCTGGTACCATCGGCCAATAATAATAATGCTTTTCTCCTAGTTTTATAAGACATATCTTATCACAAAATAACATAAAAAAAAGGATAAACTAAAAAGCTTATCCTTTTATATAATCTTAAATTATCAACAATATTGTAGTTTAGGCATCCTTATTTTCATCGGTTTTAGAAGATTTGTCATCCGTTTCTTCTTCGGATTTTTTTTCTTCAGGTTGAGATGCTTTTGGCGCAGGCGCAGCAGCTATTTCAGTAACCTCTGCAGCTGGCGTTTCTGCTTGTGCTTCTGGCGTTCCTGCAATGCCTAATTTTTTCCTTGACCTACTTCTTCTGGTCGTCTTTTTCGCCTCGCCTTTGTCCGTGTTGTAAACCGTGTTGAAATCCACCAGTTCGATCATTGCCATATCGGCATTGTCTCCCAAGCGATTTCCCATTTTGATAACGCGTGTATATCCTCCTGGTCGATCCCCTACCTTTTGTGCGACATCCCTAAAGAGTTCTGAAACAGCATATTTGTTTCTTAACGCACTAAACGCCAGACGTCGGTTGTGGGTCGAGTCGGTTTTTGATTTTGTGATTAAAGGCTCTACAAACTGTTTCAATGCTTTGGCTTTCGCAACGGTGGTGTTGATTCGTTTGTGCTCAATCAAAGAACAGGCCATATTTGCCAACATGGACTTTCTATGGGCTACTTTTCTGCCTAGGTGATTGCCTTTTTTTCCGTGTTTCATGATTTATTGTCTAAATAATCTAATCCTTGTCTAACTTGTACTTGGCCAAATCCATACCAAAAGAGAGGCCTTTCAATACCACCAACTCTTCTAATTCTGTCAAGGATTTTTTACCAAAGTTTCTGAATTTCATCAGGTCATTCTTGTTGTATGAAACCAAATCTCCGAGGGTGTCCACTTCGGCAGCTTTCAAACAGTTTAGCGCTCTCACAGACAAATCCATATCGATCAACTTGGTCTTGAGCAACTGTCGCATGTGCAACGATTCCTCATCATAAGTTTCTGATTGGGCAATTTCGTCAGCTTCGAGTGTAATGCGCTCATCGGAGAACAATAGGAAATGATGAATTAATGTTTTCGCGGCTTCTGTAAGCGCATCTTTAGGATGTATTGAGCCATCGGTGATTATTTCAAAAACCAATTTTTCATAATCCGTTTTTTGCTCCACTCGATAGTTCTCGATGCTGTACTTTACGTTCTTGACGGGTGTAAATATAGAATCAATAGAAATTACACCAAAAGGAGTATTGGATTTTTTATTTTCCTCGGCTGGTACGTATCCCCTGCCTTTTTCTATAGTTACTTCCATATTCAGCTTAACCCCTTTTTCTAAATTACAGATCACCAAGTCAGGGTTTAATACCTGAAAACCAGAGATGAATCGCTGGAAGTCGCCTGCTTTTAGCTGATCTTGGCCTCCTATCATTAGGGTGACATTTTCTTCCTCTAAATCCTCAATTTGTCTTTTAAACCTGACTTGTTTGAGGTTGAGAATGATTTCGGTAACGTCTTCAACAATGCCGGGAATGGTAGAAAATTCATGTTCTATATTTTCTATTTTAACCGAAGTTATTGCAAAACCCTCCAAAGAAGATAATAAAACTCTTCTCAATGCATTTCCAACAGTGAGTCCATATCCGGGTTCTAGGGGTCGAAATTCAAACTTACCTTCGAAGTCAGAAGAGTCTATCATGATTACCTTATCGGGTTTTTGGAAATTTAATATTGCCATAGTTTTCTTCGTGTGATTTAATTATTTAGAGTACAATTCAACGATCAATTGTTCCTTTATGTTTTCTGGGATTTGCTCTCGTTGAGGGATGCTTACAAAATTACCCTCATAAGTTTCGCTGTTCCATGTCATCCAATCGTAAACAGATGTATTGGCCTCTAAGGAGGCAGTGATGGATTGTAAAGATTTGGATTTTTCTCTAACCCCAACAACATCACCAGCATTTAGGGAAAATGATGATATGTTAACGATTTTACCATTAACGGTAATATGACGATGAGAAACCAATTGACGCGCTGCGTTTCTCGAAGTAGCAATCCCCAGTCGATAGACTACATTATCTAATCGGGACTCGCACAACTGAAGTAGCACTTCACCTGTTACGCCTTTACTACTGCTCGCTTTTTCAAAAATGTTTCTGAACTGACGTTCTAAAATACCATAGGTATATTTTGCTTTTTGCTTTTCCAACAACTGAACTGCATATTCTGACTTTTTTCCCCTCCTTCTGTTGTTTCCATGTTGACCGGGGGGATAGTTTCTTTTTTCAAAAGCCTTGTCGGCACCGAAAATAGCTTCTCCGAATTTCCTTGCAATTTTTGATTTTGGACCGATATATCTTGCCATATAGATTTTTTGTGTTATGAATTAAGGTCTGATCCTTCGATAACAGATTAAAATAATTATACTCTTCTTCTTTTGGGTGGGCGACAGCCATTGTGTGGTAGTGGGGTAACATCTACTATTTCGGTAACCTCAATACCGCTGTTGTGTAAGGTTCTGATGGCAGACTCACGTCCGTTACCAGGTCCTTTCACATACACCTTCACTTTTCTCAAACCAGCCTCTAAAGCTACTTTAGAAACATCCTCGGCAGCCGTTTGGGCAGCATAGGGAGTGTTTTTCTTGGAGCCTCTAAAGCCCATTTTCCCGGCCGATGACCAAGTAATGACTTCACCATTGTTGTTGGTTAGTGAGATAATAATGTTGTTGAACGATGCATTGATATGGGCTTCGCCAGTGGCCTCAACAATTACTTTACGTTTTTTACTTGTTACTTTTGCCATAGTTATTTCCTATTATTTAGTGGCTTTCTTTTTGTTTGCAACCGTCTTTCTTTTCCCTTTTCGCGTTCGAGAGTTATTCTTGGTACGCTGACCCCTCAAAGGCAGTCCAGATCTGTGACGTATTCCTCTATAACACCCGATATCCATCAATCGCTTGATATTGATTTGAAGTTCTGAGCGCAATTCACCTTCGATTTTAAAGTTACCAACAGCTTCTCGGATTCTTCCGGTTTCGTCGTCGGTCCAATCAGACACCTTTGTCTCTTCACTTACCTTAGCACTTGCCAATATCTCTTGGGCACGTGACTTTCCTATACCATAGATATAAGTAAGGGCAATAACGCCTCTTTTTTGTTTGGGGATGTCTACTCCTGAAATTCTAGCCATAATTAACCTTGTCTTTGTTTGAATCGAGGATTTTTCTTGTTAATGACATACAAACGTCCTTTCCTACGGACAATTTTGCAATCTGCACTTCGTTTTTTTATGGAAGCTCTTACTTTCATTTTTCTTGTTTAAAATCTATACGTGATCCTTGCTTTTGATAAATCGTAAGGACTCATTTCTAATTTAACTTTGTCTCCAGGCAATAACTTGATATAATGCAATCGCATTTTACCAGAAATATGAGCGGTCACAACGTGGCCATTCTCTAACTCAACACGAAACATGGCATTTGACAATGCTTCTATGATGGTTCCTTCTTGCTCTATTGCGGGTTGCTTGGCCATATTATATTGTTCCTGCTCTTCTGTTTCTACTGGTTTTAGACATTAATCCGTCATAATGACGGTTCAACAGGTAAGAATTTACTTGTTGTATGGTATCAATGGCAACGCCAACCATAATCAGTAGGGAGGTTCCTCCATAAAACAAGGCCCAGCCTTGTTGTATACCAATTAGCTTTACAACTACTGCGGGGAAAACCGCAATGGCTGCCAAATATAAAGACCCGGGTAAGGTGATGTACGACATCACTGTATCTAAATATTCTGAGGTTTCATTTCCAGGGCGAATCCCTGGAACAAAGCCGCCATTTCTTTTTAAATCATCCGACATCTTGTTAGTTGGCACTGTAATGGCAGTGTAGAAGTAGGTGAAAATAATAATCAACACTGCAAATAATATGTTGTACCAAAGACCAAAAATATCTGAGAAATTTGTCTGTAACCACTGTCCTAGCGTGGAATCACCAAAAGTTCCTCCCACATAGGCTGGAGCAAACATTAGCGCTTGCGCAAAAATGATGGGCATAACACCAGAGGCGTTTAATTTTAATGGGATGTATTGTCTGGATCCAAAAACGTTCTTTTCGTTGACACCTGCTGCCGATCTGCGGGCATACTGAACAGGTATTTGTCTTACCGCCATTACCAGGAGCACACTGAGTAATATAATGACCACCCACAATACCAATTCTATAAGGATCATCATCAGGCCACCATTATTTTCGGATACTCGCGATACGAATTCTTGGGTGAATGATAAGGGGAGATTAGCAATAATTCCCACCATAATCAACAATGAAATACCATTACCGATTCCTTTATCGGTTATTTTTTCTCCTAGCCACATGGCAAAAATAGTACCTGTAACCAGAATAATGACAGCAGAAAACATAAACAGCGGCCCTCTACCAATAACAAAAGCGCTATCGGGAACTCCCAGTGCAGAGAGTCCATATAAATAGGCTGGAGCTTGTACAACGCATATGAGTATGGTCAACCAACGCGTAATTTGTGTTCTTTTCTTATTACCGCTTTCACCCTCTTTCTGAAGTTTCTGCAGGTAAGGCACTGCGATTCCCATCAACTGAACAACAATAGAGGCTGAGATATATGGCATAATGCCAAGTGCAAATACAGAAGCATTTGCAAAAGCCCCTCCTGTGAAAGCATTTAGAATCCCCAACAACCCACCACCATCGGTGCGGTTGGCCAATTCTGCTAATTGAACAGAATCTATTCCGGGGAGGACAACTTGAGCCCCTAAACGATAAACCAACAACAAAGAAAGGGTCGTAAGGATACGCCCTCGTAGTTCCTCGATATTGTAAATGTTTAGTATGGTCTCAATAAATTTTTTCATTTCTCTTTTTTATGGGGTAATGGCTTCACCTCCTGCTGCTTCAATAGCGGCTTTAGCAGTAGCTGAAAATTTGTGGGCAGTTACTTTTAGAGGCACTTCTATTCTACCCCTACCCAGTATCTTTACCAACTCATTTTTTCCAGCCAAACGGAGTTCGATCCAGTTTTCAAGTGATACTTGTTTATTAACTTTTTTATCGGCTACTAATGCTTGAAGGGTATCTAAATTAATTCCCTTATAGGCAATCCGGTTGATATTCTTAAATCCAAACTTGGGCACCCGGCGCTGTAAAGGCATTTGTCCACCTTCAAATCCAATTTTCTTAGAGTAACCCGATCTAGATTTAGCTCCTTTATGACCTCTGGCAGCAGTTCCTCCTTTACCAGAACCTTCTCCACGTCCCAGTCTCTTTCCTTGTCTTTGGGTGGAACCCTCTGCGGGTTTTAAATTTTCTAAACTCATCCTTATGCTTCTTTGGTTTTAACCAAGTGTTTCACTCTATCAATCATGCCAAGGATGTTAGGGGTTGCCTCGTGGGTAACATCTTTTCCAATCCCTCTAAGACCCAATGCTTCAAGGGTTCTTTTTTGGGACTGCATTCTTTTGATACTGCTTTTGATTTGCGTTACTTTTATCTTGGCCATGATAGTAATATTAACCGTTAAATACTTTTTCCAAACTTATCCCCCTATGATTGGCGATGGTCTGGGGACTTCTCAATTGTAAAAGGGCATCAAAAGTCGCTTTAACCACATTGTGTGGGTTGGACGATCCTTGAGATTTCGACAAGACATTATGAATACCAACGGCTTCTAACACGGCCCTTACCGCACCACCAGCAATTACCCCTGTACCTTCAGAGGCTGGCTTTAAAAATACTCTTGCACCCCCAAATTTTCCTTTTTGTTCGTGGGGTAATGTTCCTTTGGAAATGGGAATTCTCACCAAGTTTTTCTTTGCATCTTCAACAGCTTTAGCAATGGCCTCAGAAACTTCTTTTGATTTTCCAAGTCCTTGACCCACAACGCCATTTTCGTCACCTACAACTACAATTGCAGAAAAACCAAATGCACGTCCTCCTTTGGTCACTTTGGTTACACGTTGTACACCAACCAATCGATCCTTGAGGTCTAACCCAGCTGGTTTTACCAATTCGACGTTTTTATAATCTTGATACATATATCTTGTTTAAAATTTTAGACCTGCTTCACGTGCGCCATCGGCAAGGGACTTAACCCTACCGTGATACAGATAGCCGCTTCTGTCAAAACCAATAGCAGTTACCCCTGCTTTCAGTCCGCGTTCTCCAATCAATTTCCCCACCAATTGTGCAGTGGATATCTTGTTCTCCCCTTTGGCACCAGCTACCTCTTTCTCTCTTGAAGAAGCAGCAGCCAAGGTAACTCCATTTACATCGTCGATGATCTGAGCATAAATTTCTTTATTGCTTCTGTATATCGACAAACGGGGCTTTGATGCCGAGCCCTGAATGGTTTTACGGATTCTTAGATGAATTCTATTTCTTCGTACTGATTTTGTTAATCCCATAATAAATTAATTAGGCAGACTTCCCTGCTTTTCTTCTTATCTGTTCTCCAACAAATTTTACTCCTTTCCCTTTGTAAGGCTCTGGTTTTCTAAAAGATCTGATTTTTGCAGCAACATAACCCAACAATTGCTTGTCGTGTGAGCTGAGTTTTACAATAGGGTTTTTCCCCTTTTCCGAAACTGTCTCTACCTTTACCTCGGGTGCAATATCGAAAAGGATGTTGTGAGAAAAGCCCAATGAAAGATCCAGTTTTTGTCCTTGATTACTGGCTCGATATCCAACGCCTACTAATTCAAATTCCTTGGTAAAACCTTTTGAAACACCTTCTATCATATTGTTGACCAAAGCACGGTACAAACCGTGTTTCGCACGGTGGTCTTTTGAATCGGTGGGTCGGGTTACCTTTAAGATATTGTCTTCCATTTCAAAAGAGACAACGGAATAGTCCTGAATCAATTCTCCCATTTTACCCTTGACCACGATTTTATCAGCTTGGATGTCAACGTTGACTCCTTCTGGGATTGTAATGGGATTGTTACCTATTCTTGACATTTTTGTTATTTTTTATTCTTTTTAATAAACGTAGCAAAGTAATTCTCCTCCAACATGATGAAGCGAAGCTTGCTTGCCAGTCATCACGCCCTTTGAAGTAGAGACTATTGAAATCCCTAATCCATTTAAAACCCTGGGATAATTTTCAGCAGAGGCATATTGTCGCAAACCTGGAGTACTGATTCTTTGTATTTTTTTGATCACAGGCTCTTTGGTAATCTTATCGTATTTCAAAGCGATTTTAATATTGCCTTGGTTATTTTCCGTTTCTTCGAACTTATAACTCAAAACATAGCCCTGATCGTATAATATTTTGGTAATTTCTTTTTTCAATTTAGACGCAGGAATATCAACTACCATGTGGCCGGCGGCACTGGCGTTTCTAATTCGGGTCAAATAATCTGCAATAGGATCTGTAAACATATTTTTTCTTATTGTATTACCAGCTGGCTTTGGTTACACCTGGAATTAATCCTTTGTTGGCCATTTCCCTGAAAGTCACCCTCGAAATTCCAAATTGACGGATGTAGCCCTTCGGGCGACCCGTTAATTTACAACGGTTGTGCATTCTAACGGGAGAGGCATTTTTGGGGAGTTTTTGTAAGCCCTCAAAATCACCAGCTTCTTTTAAAGCTTTTCTTTTTGCTGCGTATTTGGCAACTGTTTTAGCTCTTTTTCTCTCACGAGCTTTCATTGATTCTTTTGCCATATTTAACTATTTTTAAAGGGTAACCCCAATTCACTCAGTAGGGACTTCGCTTCTTTATCTGTCTGTGCAGAGGTCACAAAAGAAATGTCCATACCTGATATTTTATTTACCTTATCTATGTCTATTTCAGGAAAAATAATTTGTTCGGTAATTCCTAAATTATAATTTCCTCTTCCGTCAAATCCAGTGGTTTTTACTCCCTGAAAATCTCTAACTCTGGGCAGCGCAGTGGTCACCAAACGATCTAAAAACTCGTACATGCGTGCTCCGCGGAGGGTTACTTTAGCCCCGATGGGCATCCCTTTCCGCAATTTGAAAGCTGCAACATCTTTTTTAGACATGGTTGCAATGGCTTTTTGACCAGAAATTAAGGTCAACTCGTCTATTGCATGCTCAATTAGTTTCTTGTCCGCAACAGCAGCCCCTACACCTCGACTAATTACAATCTTTTGAAGTCTTGGGACCTGCATGGTATTTGCATATCCAAATTCTTCTTTTAAAGCAGTGACGATACTTTCGTTAAATTCTTTCTTAAGTCTTGCTTGATAGCTCATTATACTACTTCATTGTTTTTTTTTGAAAAACGAACCTTATTTCCTTCTTCCTCTCTAAATCCTACACGAGTGGCCTCCCCCTCGGCAGTGGTCAAAGACAAGTTAGAAATATGAATAGGTGCTTCTTTTTCTATAATTCCTCCTTGTGGGTTTTGGGTACTGGGTTTGGCGTGTTTTTTAATAAAGTTTACACCTTCAATGATGGCCTTGTTTTTATCACGAATCACCTTCACAACTTTGCCTTCAGCGCCTTTGTGTTCTCCAGCGATTACCAGTACTTTGTCGTCTTTTTTTATTTTTGTCTTTCCCATGTTTATGGATTATAACACCTCTGGTGCTAATGATACAATTTTCATAAATTGCTTATCTCGAAGCTCTCTGGCCACGGGACCAAATACACGTGTTCCTATCATCTCCCCATTGGGGTTCAACAGCACGCACGCGTTGTCGTCGAAACGGATGTAGGAACCGTCTGCACGACGTACCTCCTTAGTCGTTCGGACTACAACTGCCTGGGAAACTTGTCCCTTTTTTACTGTTCCTGATGGAGAAGCTTCTTTGACGGAAACCACAATTTTGTCTCCCAATGAAGCATAACGCCTTTTGGTTCCTCCCAATACCCTGATGGCCAAAACTTCTTTGGCTCCTGTATTGTCTGCTACTTTTAATCTCGACTCTTGTTGTAACATGATTATTTTGCTCTATCTATTATTTCAACCAAGCGCCAGCATTTTGACTTGCTCATGGGGCGAGTCTCCATTATTTTTACAGTATCGCCTACATTACAATCATTCGAATCATCGTGAGCAACATATTTTTTAGTCTTAAGAACAAACTTTCCATACATGGGATGTTTTACCCTTTTGACTTCAGAAACAACAATGGATTTTTCCATTTTGTTGCTGGTAACAATTCCGACTCGTTCTTTTCTTAAATTTCTATTTTCCATATCACAGAGCGATAATTTCGTTTTCCTTAGATGTTACTGCGGTTAACAATCGTGCCACTGTTTTTCTGACCGCTTTGATTTGTAAAGGGTTCTCAAGCGGACTAACTGAATGATTCATCTTGAGGTCTTTTAACTGCTTTTGTTGTTCTTGTAATTTGTCTTTCAAGTCCTCTAGGGATAGTTTTTCTATTTCTGATGTTTTCATGATTATATCGTATTCGGCTCGAAATCTCTGGCCACAATAAATTTGGTTTTGACGGGCAATTTTTGTGCTGCCAATCTCAACGCCTCCTTGGCTACCTTGACGGGGACACCTGCAACCTCAAACATTATTCTACCAGGCTTTACTACAGCAACAAAATATTCTGGAGCTCCTTTTCCTTTTCCCATTCTTACCTCCAACGGCTTTTTGGTAATCGGTTTGTCGGGAAAAACCTTAATCCACAATTGCCCTTCTCTTTTCATGTATCGTGTTGCGGCAATCCTGGCGGCTTCGATTTGCCTCGAAGTAATGAATTTAGAATCCAAAGATTTTATTCCAAACATTCCATTGGAA
>PBCE01000027.1 GCA_002716845.1 Flavobacteriaceae bacterium
AACAAGTTTTTTTGATACTAGAAACGATTCTGCTATCGGTAGTAATATAGATTTTAATAAAAAAGAGTTTATAGCGATAATTAATTCATTTAATCATTTATCAAATGCGTTAGACATAAAATTTATTTTTATGACAGAGCCCTATTTAGATTTGAAATATGGCAAAAGAGAGATTGAAGCGATTTCAAGTTTAATTGAACAAACTGATTTAATTTTTATTGATCTTGAAAAAATAGTCCCAAAAGAAAAAAAATACTTTTTAGACAATACACATTTATCAGAGGAAGGAAATCTATTAGTGTCAGAAATTATATTTGAGAAAATAAAATTGATAAATGATAATAATCAAAATTAAGACTCAAAATGAATAAAATAAATTCAATAATTTTTCAACTCTCTATTTTATTTATATCCTTATTTTTTTTAGAATTATCACTAAGATTTATCAATTCAGATATGATGAATTATGATATTGAAATGTGGAGATATGCTAATGAACTTAAAATCCAAGACTCAATCCTAGGACATAAACATTTAAAAAATAAATCTTCAGTTCTGCAAGGAGTTGAAATTAAATTAAACTCAAAAGGGATGAGATCTGAAGGATTTACAAAAGAAGACAGTAAAATTCTTTTTCTTGGCTCATCAATTTCATTAGGATGGGGAATTCAAAACAAAGATTCTTATCCACAAATCATTCAAAAAAAATTAATCTTAGATTCATTAAATTTTAAAGTTTTAAACGGATCAATTGGGAATTACAATACTTTTAGATACGTAAATAGTTTTTTGTCAAATCAAATTGAAATATCCCCAGAATTAATTGTTGTAAATTATTTTATTAATGATGTTGAAATATTACCAGTTAATAGTTCAAATTGGTTAATTAGGAATTCTCAATTATTTGCTACACTAAAAATGACCTATAGCAAACTGTTGAGTAAGTCAGGGTTTGATTTAAAATCATATTATAAAGGTTTATATAAAGAGGATAACCCTTCATATATAGTAATGAAGAAGACTTTAATCAAATTATCAGAATACTCAAAAAAAAACAATACTACAATACTACTAACAGTAATACCAGATATTCACTTTTTAGAGGAATACCCTTTTGAGAATGTACATCAAAAAATGAAAATTATTTCTAAAGAATTAGGATTTGAATTTCATGACCTTTTTCCTTCGCTCAAAGGCATACCTTTTTCTGAACTTCAAATAATCCCAGGTGATTCACACCCAAATGAACTAGGCCATTTAAATATAGCTGAATCTTTATACCCTGAGATAAAACGAATAATTATCAATTAGTGTTATTTAATTCACTAGAATTTTTATTTTTTCTTCCTACAGTTTTTATTTTATACTGGTTTGTTTTCAATAAAAATTTAAGGATCCAGAATTTGTTAATTCTGATAAGTTCTTATTTTTTTTATGGTTGGTGGGATTATAGATTTTTAATTCTAATATTTCTCTCAACAATTGTCGATTATATTATTGGATTATCCATTCCAAAACAAGAATCAGATAAAAAGCAAAAACTACTTCTTTGGTGCTCAGTATTTTTTAATTTGGGGATATTAGGATTATTTAAATACTATAATTTTTTCACTGATTCTTGGATCAATTTATTTAATTCATTGGGTTATGAAATTAAGAGTATTTGGACTTTAAACATTATACTTCCAGTAGGTATATCCTTTTATACATTCCAGACCATGTCTTACACCATTGATATTTATAGAAAGCAGCTGGAACCTACTAAAGATTTTATTTCTTTTGCTTCTTTTGTATCCTTCTTTCCTCAACTGGTTGCTGGGCCAATTGAAAGAGCCTCAAATCTACTGCCACAGGTCTTAAAGAAGAGGGAATTCAATTACGAACAAGGAGTCCAAGGATTGCGATTAATTCTTTGGGGAATATTCAAGAAAGTTGTAATAGCAGATTCGCTCGCTCCAATGGTAGATGATATATTTGGTAATTATCAAGATCATGGAGGAGGGACTCTTTGGTTAGGAGCAATGTACTTTGCCTTTCAAATCTACTGTGATTTTAGCGGGTATTCGGATATTGCTATTGGAACGGCTAAGCTTTTTGGAATTGAGTTAATGACTAACTTCAAGTTTCCCTATTTCTCAAGGAATATTGGTGAGTTTTGGAGAAGATGGCACATATCGTTGTCTTCATGGTTTAGAGATTATGTATATATACCCTTAGGAGGTTCACAGGAAGGGAAATGGAAATCAATTAGAAATATCTTCATTATTTTTATTGTAAGTGGATTTTGGCATGGAGCTAATTGGACATTTATATTTTGGGGACTGTTTCATTCAATTTTATTTCTCCCATCATTTTTATTAAAGACAAATAGAAAATTTACTACATCGATAATAGGTGAAAATACCTTATTGCCTAGTCCAAAAGAATTTAGTCAGGCTATTACAACATTTTTATTAGTGACGATAGGATGGGTTTTCTTTAGAAGCGAAACTATTGGTGATTCATTTAATTATCTAAAATTAATGTTAACCTCAATGAATCTTACAAACTTTTTATCACCAAAATCACTCTTATATCTATTTATTTTAATATTAGTTGAATGGTCTCAAAGACATAATGAAAGAAGTCTATTTTATAATTTTCCAAAAATATTTTTTAGAATTTTTGTGGTTTTTTGCGTAATATTAATTTTTATAAATTTTAAAAATGTTTCACAACAGTTTATTTATTTTGATTTTTAAATTATGAAAGAACTTTTTCAATTTTTATGGTCTAAAAAAAAGTTTTGGTTAATTCCAGTTGTAGTGGTTTTATTATTAATTGGTTTTTTAATCGTTTTTGCTAGTAGTAGTGCTTTATCACCATTTATTTATACTTTATTTTGATGAAAATAAAATCAAACCCTTCTTTAACAATTTTGACAATCGTCTTTGGCTTATTGTTTTTCAATCTTTTTCTCGAAAACAAGATAATTTTATACATCTCTATATTTCTGTCTGGATTAGGCGTCTTTTCAACCAAAATTTCCCGTATTGTTGAAAAGATCTGGTTTAAATTATCTTTTATATTAAGTCAAATAATACCAAATGTTCTATTATCATTAATTTTTTTCTTAATACTTACTCCAATTGCTTTTCTAAGTAAATTATTCAACTCACAAACATATTTTCATAAAACGAACAATACTAAAACAACTTTTATTGATCAAAATAAATCTTTTGATAAAAAAAGTTTTGAAAGAGCATGGTAAATAAAAATAAAGTAGCAATCATAGGATTAGGTTATGTTGGCCTACCATTAGCTGTTGCTGTAGCAAAAAAAATTCATGTAATTGGATTTGATATTAATAAAAGGAGAATTTCAGAACTTAATTCAGGATTAGATAGTACAAAAGAACTTTCAGAGAATCAAGTAATAGAATCCCTGGGAAAGACAATTAAATATACAAACTCTGAAAGTCATCTTGAAAACGCTAATTTCTTTATTGTAACTGTCCCAACACCTATTAGTAAGGATAAAACCCCTAATCTTAATCCAGTAATTAACGCTTCAAAAACAGTTGCTAAGTATTTAAAGAAAGATTCTATAGTCGTTTTTGAATCAACTGTTTACCCTGGAGTAACAGAGGATATTTGTGTGCCAATTCTAGAGAAAGACTCTAGATTAAAATATAATGATGATTTTTTTGTTGGTTATAGTCCTGAGAGAATAAACCCTGGAGATAAAGAGCATACGGTTACAAAAATTAAAAAAGTAGTATCAGCTTCTTCTCCTAAGGCTTTGGAAAAAATATCTGAGCTTTATGGATCTGTGATTACTGCCGGTGTATATGAGGCAGAATCAATTAAAGTTGCTGAAGCGGCTAAGGTCATTGAAAATACTCAAAGAGATATTAATATTGCTTTTGTGAATGAATTATCTGTCATTTTCGAAAAAATGGGAATTGATACCAATCAAGTTTTAAAAGCAGCAGGAACTAAATGGAATTTTCTAAATTTTTTCCCAGGGCTAGTAGGAGGGCATTGTATTGGAGTAGATCCTTACTACTTAGCCCACAAATCCCAAGAATTAGGATACAATCCCGAAATTATACTCTCTGGCAGAAAAATGAATGATAACATGCCGATTCATTTAGTTTCAAGGATAATTAAAAAGCTTTTATCAAATAACAACCTGTTACAAACAAAAACAGCCCTTATCCTCGGAGCGACTTTTAAAGAAAATTGCCCCGACCTTAGAAATTCTAAAGTCTATGATATTTTTAGCGAACTTTCAGACTATAATTTTAAAATCGAAGTACATGATCCTGTCGCCGATTTTAATGAGCTAACTGACTTATATGAGAGCTCAGCTACAGAATTGATTCCAAAAGACAGGAATTATGATGTCCTTATAATAGCTGTTTCTCACAATGAATTTTTAAGCATAGACCCGGAAAGTTTTATAAATAAAAATTCTGTAGTCTTTGATGTCAAAGGCATGTTTCCAGAAAAACCTTATCTAAGGTTGTGACAACCATCTATCATATTATCCCAAATCTTAATTCAGCTGGCGCTGAAAATTTTTTGCTCTCTCTCTCTATATATCTAAGCAAAGACTACCATCAAATAATTTACACTTTTTCAAATCCTGATAAAGACATCCTTTTTCCAAAATTTGATTCTTCAGTAAAATTTATTTTTGACAAAAAAGAATTAATTGGAAGTTTGAAAAATTTTCAAAATCCAATAATAATCTGTTGGATGTACCCATCCATTATCTTTCTTGAAAAGCTAAGAGTATTTAATAAAATAGAGGCTAAAATCATATGGAATATTAGACACTCCTCTTTTTTACCCTTTCAAATAAAACAAAAAGCGGGGCTATTATTTTTAGGATTACTTTCAACAATTAGAAAATACAGTATTATATATTGTGCTTATGCCTCAAAAGAATATCACCAAAGATTTTTCTTTTATAAAACAAAATCAATTGTAATTTTAAATGGTCTAATAAAAGAGCTAGATTTAAAGGGCCTTGAAAATGAAAACTATTTCCTTTATGTAGGAAGACACAATCCTTATAAAGGGCCCGATCTGCTTTTAAGAGTTTTTAAAAAATATGTAAAAATTAATCCAGATGCAAAACTTAAGATTGCCGGAGGCGGATGGAGTATTAATCAAATTGATAATTCTTTAATTAACAATATCGAACTTTTAGGAAACGTCGATGATTTATCAACGCTATATGCCAAGGCAAAATGCTTTTTGTTTACATCTCTAACCGAGGGGTTTCCAAATGTTTTAGTAGAGGCATGTAGTTTTGGACTTCCTATAATTGCCACTAATGCTGGAGATACGTCAATAATTTTAAAGGAGTATCCAAATTCTAAAATTGCAACTTCAGAAAATCATTTTTCAGAGCTTTTAAATGATTTTGACACACAAGATTTTGCTTATAGAAATAAAATCGCAAAGGATTTTAGAAAAAGATTTATTTTTTATAAAACAGTTTCTAAATACATTAAATTTTTTGAAAGCATATGAGAATAGCATATGTTGTTAATGATTTAGACTTTTTCATTTCTCATCGTTTGCCTTTAGCAAAAAATGCTGTTGAGCTAGGTTATTCTGTTTTTATTATTTCCAATAAACTTCCTTCAAAAAGATATAAAGGAATCGATTTTAAAACATTTTCTATCGAAAGATCATCGACTTCTACAATAAAGAATTTCAAGTCTTTAATGGAGCTGAAAAGAATAATAAAGGATATTTCACCTGACGTTGTTCACAGCGTTACTTTAAAATCTATACTATTATCAAATCTTGCACTGCTATTTAATAAAAAGATAAAGAAAGTAAACGCAGTCTCTGGGATGGGCTACTTATTTACCTCCAATAGAGTTTCAATAGCATTATATGGATTAAAATTTATTTTAAGAGCTTTAATTATATTTGAAAACTCTCACTTTATTTTTCAGAACCTTGATGATCTAAAAGAATTTAAAAAGCTGGGGATAAAAAAGGGTTATTATATTGTTAAAGGTTCTGGGGTTAATAAAGATGAGTTTCATTATATACCCCCAAAGACAAATAAAAAAATCAATATTATATTTACAGGTCGAATTTTAAAAGACAAAGGAGTAATTGATTTAATTGAAGCGATTGAATTATTACCTGATAAATTAAAATCAAAAATCACTCTTAATTTATTTGGAAAAATCGACAGAGAAAATCCTGCACACATTAGGGAGCACAAGCTAAAAAAACATTTAGTACCTGATCTAATTCTTTGGCATGGCTATAGTAATAATATAAAAAAGAGTTTAATTGATTCTGACATCTATTGTCTTCCTTCATACAGAGAAGGACTTCCTAAATCAACCATTGAGGCTCTGGCAATAGGCAGACCTGTAGTTACAACTGACGCTCCAGGCTGCAATGATACTGTTGTGGAAGGACTCAATGGTTTTAAAGTAGCACCAGGAGATGTTCGAGCTTTGTCTCAAAAACTTCAAATTCTTATTGAAGATGAAAAATTACGAATTGTAATGGGAAAGAAATCAAGAGCACTTTTTGAAAAAGAGTTTACCCTTGAAAAAGTAGTCAATAAAACCTTTAAGTTTTACGACGATATTCTCAAAACTTAGGTTTGACTGATTCTATTTATCTTTACAAAAAAAACCATGAAAGGCATCCTCCTTGCTGGCGGTGCGGGTACACGATTACACCCTGTCACAAAAGCCGTGTCCAAACAACTCCTTCCGGTTTATGACAAACCCATGGTCTATTACCCCCTTTCTATTTTAATGTCAGCTGGGATCCAAGAGGTATTACTCATCAGCACCCCCACTGACCTTCCCGACTATCAAAGATTACTGGAGGACGGCGGTAAGCTGGGAATAAAAATTGAATATGCCGAACAAAAAGCCCCCAACGGGCTGGCGGAGGCGTTTATCATCGGGGAAGACTTTATAGGAACAGAAGGCGTTTGCTTAGTATTGGGCGACAATATTTTTTATGGGGAGGGCCTCTATACTTTGATAGAAGAAGCGTTAAACCAATCTGAAATGGCCACTGTTTTTGGCTATACCGTAAAAGACCCCCAGCGCTATGGTGTCGTCGATTTCGATGCTGCTGGAAAAGCCCTATCCATAGAAGAAAAACCCCAACACCCCAAAAGCGACAAGGCAGTAGTTGGTTTGTATCTCTACCCCAATGAGGTCGTGGAAATCGCGAAAAACGTAAAACCCAGCGCACGCGGGGAATTAGAAATAACGGCGGTAAATCAAGCCTTTTTGGAACAAGGCAAACTACAGGTCAAATTTTTGGGTAGAGGTCTCGCTTGGTTAGATACTGGTACCCACGAGTCTTTGATCGAGGCGGGACAATTCATCCATACGGTGGAAAAAAGACAAGGCCTTAAGGTCGCCTGCTTAGAAGAAATTGCCTACGAAAAGGGGTGGATCACCAAAGACCAGCTTTTAGAAACGGCCCAAGAGTTGTCCAAAACTGAATACGGCCAGTACCTGTTGGACCGTTATCAAAAATAAAGCCTAGATGACCATTACACCCACAGCACTCCCCGAGGTACTAATGATTCAGCCCGAAAAATTTGAGGACGATAGGGGCTGGTTTATGGAAAGCTTTAGACGCGATCTTTTGGAAAAAGCAGCAGGTCGTTCAATCGATTTTTGCCAAGACAATAGCGCCCATTCCCAATATGGCGCAATCCGAGGTTTGCACTATCAAATGCCACCCCATGCCCAGTCCAAATTGGTTTATGTCCAACATGGTAGAATTTTAGATGTGGTGGTGGACATTCGGAAAGGGTCACCATATTTCGGCCAGTACATCGCTGAGGAGCTAAGCAGTAAAAACCAGAAACAACTTTTTATTCCACGAGGGTTTGCCCACGGCTATGCCTGCTTGAGTGAGACATCTTTGGTGTCCTACAAAGTAGATCATTACTACAACAAAGCCTCCGAAGGGAGTATTGCCTACAACGACCCACAGTTAAATATCGACTGGCAAATTCCCACAGTACAACAATCACTCTCTACAAAAGATCGTGTAAACCCCGTATTGGTGGATGCGCGCCTTTTTGATTACAACCTTTCGCAGTATGATTAAAGTGCTCATTATCGGCGCTTCGGGTCAATTGGGACAATCCTTTCAATATTGGGCGCATCATTTTCCGGGATATAAATTCCTTTTTAAAGATCTTCCAGAATTCGACCTCATTGACCAGACGGCAGTATCGGTCTATTTTATGGAAACATCTATAAATATAGTAATCAACTGTGCGGCATATACGGCAGTGGATCTTGCAGAAAAAGAGCAGGATTTGGCCAAAAAAGTGAATACTGATGCAGTATTATTCCTGTGCGATTTGTCAAAAATACATCACTTTAAATTGATTCATTTTTCTACTGACTATGTTTTTGACGGAACCGCCAATGCTCCATATCGGGAAGATCATCCTGTAAATCCAATTAGTGTGTATGGCAAAACAAAAGCTGCAGCAGAGGCCATTATCCAAGACGCAGCCATTGACAGTTGGATCATCCGCACCTCTTGGCTGTTCAGTCCTTATGGAAAAAACTTTGTAAAAACCATTTTTTCTTTATTGCAAAATAAGGAAGAAATTGACATGGTTTCAGACCAAACAGGAAGCCCAACATACGCACTGGATTTGGCCGAAGCCACCCTCAAGGCATTAGACCAAAACTCAGAATTCACTGGGGTACACCTCTATCATTTTAGCAATAGCGGGCAAACCTCCTGGTATGGTCTTACTATGGAAATCAAAAAATTAAACCACAGCAGCTGTAGCGTGAACCCCTTG
This sequence comes from Flavobacteriaceae bacterium, assembly GCA_002716845.1. GTDB lineage: Bacteria > Bacteroidota > Bacteroidia > Flavobacteriales > Flavobacteriaceae > UBA8316. The sequence continues at coordinate 8,827 of PBCE01000027.1, forward strand.
ACCACAGCCGATTATTCTACTGCAGCAGCGCGGCCAAAATATACGGTGCTCAGTGGTGAAAAAATAAAAAAGGAGTTTAACTTGACCCTCAGATCGTGGGAATCAGCATTGGAAGCTTGTTTGAAAAAAATCAAATGAAAAACAAATCAATTTTAATCACAGGAGGCGCGGGTTTTATAGGATCTTATCTCGTCCGTTTGATGGTCAATAAATACCCCGACTCCCAGATCGTGAACCTTGACGCCCTTACCTATGCTGGTGATACGGCAAAGCTGAGTGATCTCGGGGGGCGATCCCACTACCATTTTGTCCACGGTGATATTACAGATGCCCATTTGGTCAAAAGCCTTTTTTCAACTTATGAATTCGACGGGGTAATCCACCTTGCTGCAGAATCGCATGTAGATCAGTCCATCAAAAACCCTTTAAATTTTGCTCAGACCAATGTGATGGGAACTCTTACACTACTGGAGGCCGCCCGCCGGACATGGGAAGGAGATTATAAATGCAAAATGTTTTATCACGTATCTACGGACGAGGTCTATGGCAGTTTGGGTGCAGAGGGCAAATTCACCGAGCGCACCCCCTACGACCCCCGATCTCCTTATTCCGCCTCTAAAGCGGCTTCAGATCATTTTGTCAGGGCTTATTATCATACCTATGGCTTGCCGGTGGTTTTGTCAAACTGTTCTAATAATTATGGTCCCGATCAGTACCCAGAAAAACTCATTCCGCTTTTCATTCATAACATCGTTAAGGAAAAACCCCTTCCGGTCTATGGTGACGGCCAAAACGTTAGGGACTGGCTCTATGTCGCAGATCATGTGGAGGCCATTGATTTGATTTTTCACAAAGGAGCATTAGGGACAACCTACAATATTGGGGGCAATAATGAGATAAAAAATATTGACATTGTAGCGCAGCTTATTGCGATTTCAGACCGCTATTTAGGACGGCCAGAGGGGTATTCAAAAAAACTTATTCAATATGTTTCCGACCGATTGGGTCACGATTTTCGTTATGCGATAGACGCCTCAAAAATCAAAAATGCGTTGGGTTGGACTCCCCAGACTACCTTCGAAATAGGGATAGAACAAACCGTTAAATGGTATTTAAAACAGCTTAATGTCCTTCCCTAAGCACCCACAATCAATGATTTTGATTATTTAAATTAAGTTTTCCTAGCTTGGTTTTGATATCAAAATAATTATCTTTGCTGTCCAAAATTATAAACTATGTACGCAATTGTAGAGATAGCAGGGCAGCAATTTAAAGTTGCGAAAGACCAGAAGCTCTTTGTACATCGTTTGCAAGACAAAGAAGGAAGCAAAGTTTCCTTTGATAAAGTGTTTTTGTTAGACGATGGAAAAAAAGTGACTGTTGGCGCCCCGGCTATAAGCGGCGCAGCGGTAGATGCAAAAGTCGTGGGTCACCTCAAGGGGGACAAAGTTATTGTTTTCAAGAAAAAACGGCGTAAAGGCTATCGGGTCAAAAATGGACACCGGCAACTGCTCACTGAATTGATGATTGAAAAAATTGTCGCTACAGGTGCGAAGCCTATGGTAAAAGTTGCTGAAAAGAAAGCTCCTGACAAAGCGGCTTCAAAAAAAGCTGCGGCAGCACCCAAGGCTGAAAAAGTAGCGCCAGCCAAGAAGGCGCGAGCAAAAGCTAAAGACGTTGATTTCACCGCCATGACTGTTGCACAGCTCAAAGTAGTTGCGAAAGAAAAAGGAATGACCGGCTATACCAGTATGAAAAAAGTGGAGCTATTGGCCGCGTTAAGTAAATAGAAATCACCTTAAAAAAATAATAAGATGGCACATAAAAAAGGAGTAGGGAGTTCCAAGAACGGAAGAGAATCAGAATCGAAACGCTTGGGCGTTAAGATTTTTGGTGGCCAAGCTGCACGTGCAGGAAATATCATTGTACGCCAACGGGGCACCGCCCACAACCCTGGGGAGAATGTATATATTGGGAAAGACCACACCCTTCACGCTAAAGTGGATGGATTGGTTAAATTCACCAAGAAAAGAAACAACAAATCATTTGTCTCCATTGAACCTTTTGAGACATAAATAAATTACCTTCCTACAAAAAACCCCGCCATTTGGCGGGGTTTTTTATGTTCAACAGATCCGATAATTAGTATCGGTAATACTCAGGTTTAAAAGGCCCTTTTACAGAAACTCCGATGTAGTCAGCTTGGTCTGGTGACAAGTAATCCAGTTCGACACCCAGGTGGTCCAAATGCAAGGCCGCCACTTTTTCGTCCAAGTGTTTGGGCAACATATACACCTGGTTTTCGTATTGATCGGGATGGTTCCACAACTCGATTTGGGCAAGGGTTTGGTTGGTGAAGGAATTACTCATCACAAAACTGGGGTGTCCCGTAGCACAACCCAAATTAACCAATCGGCCTTCTGCCAATACGATCAATTCTTTTCCTTGTTCTAAGGTATAAAGATCTACCTGTGGCTTTATCTCTGCTTTGGTATGACCATAGTTTTCATTAAGCCAAGCCATGTCTATCTCATTGTCGAAATGACCTATATTGCATACTATGGCTTTGTCTTTTAGTGCCAAGAAATATTCCTTTCTCAGTATATCTTTGTTCCCAGTGGCTGTCACCACTATATCAGCATTGCCAATCACATGGGATAGTTTTTTTACTTCATAACCGTCCATGGCTGCTTGTAAGGCACAAATGGGGTCAATTTCTGTGACGGTGACAATGGCGTTAGCGCCTCTAAAAGAAGCGGCAGTTCCTTTTCCAACATCGCCATATCCTGCAACAACAACCCTTTTACCTGCCAGCATAACATCGGTAGCACGGCGAATGGCATCGACCGCACTTTCTGTACAACCATATTTATTATCGAATTTTGACTTAGTCACAGAATCATTTACATTGATGGCGGGAAGAGGTAAGGTTCCATTTTTCATTCTTTCATACAAACGGTGGACTCCAGTAGTAGTCTCTTCGGACAAGCCGTTGATATTTTCTACCAGATCGGGATAGTGATCCAATACCAAATTTGTGAGATCTCCTCCGTCATCCAATATCATGTTTAGTGGCTCGCGCTCTTCTCCGAAAAATAAGGTTTGTTCAATACACCAGTCAAATTCTTCCTCATTCATCCCTTTCCAGGCATATACGGGAATTCCAGCAGCGGCAATGGCAGCAGCAGCATGGTCTTGTGTTGAAAAAATATTACAAGAACTCCAGGTTACCTCAGCACCCAAAGCCGTAAGGGTTTCGATCAGTACTGCCGTTTGGATGGTCATGTGCAAGCACCCGGCGATTCGAGCTCCTTTTAAGGGCTGACTTTTACCGTATTCTTTTCTCAATGCCATCAAACCAGGCATCTCTGCTTCCGCAAGTTTAATTTCTCTTCTCCCATACTCTGCCAAGGACATATTCTTAACTTTGTAGGGCAAATAAGTGGAGGCTACTTTAGTTCCCATAATTGTATCTTTAATTGCAATTTTATGCAAAAGTAAGCACTTTAAATTCAATATCAAATGCCATTGCACCAAAGTATCAAAACGGACAAGGAAACAGAAATATGGATTTGGCATATTGAAGAGGGTGTTGACCAACTTCGCAAAGACCTTCGCCTAACTGAAGAAGATCAAAACCGTTTTGAAAAGAGGAAAAGTATGAACCACCAAAAGGGCTTTTTGTCAACGAGAAAATTATTGGTCAGCGCAGGAATTCCGCCCAGAAACCTATCCCATAACAATGAAGGCATTCCCGAATTGGAAACAGGAAAGCACATTTCTATTTCACATGCCAAAACGGTGGCAGCAATTGCATTGGGGGAGGACAGTCTGGGGATAGACATAGAGACCTACAGGACCAATATTCAAACGATTGCCCCTCGTTTTTTACACACCGCGGAAAGGTTTGCCTTGGCTGGGGAGCTGTCTATTAAAAAACTGACACTGGTATGGACGGCAAAGGAAGCCCTCTATAAGGCCCTCAAACAAAAAGGAATTAATTTTTCACAACAGTTGTGTGTGGCGCCATTCCAGTGGGGGGACAATAAAGGCAGTGCGAAAGTTATATTTACTGACAAAACTCTCAATTTTTCCCTTAATTTTATAATTGAAAATAATTATTGCGCTACGTTGGCCACTCATAAAAAATAAAAATTCATGAAAATTTCTGTTGAACTTACCTTATTCCCCTTTAACGATGAATTTAAAACATCCATAAAAGAATTTATTGTGCAGTTGAGAACCTTGGGGTTTAAGGTCTTGGAAAACCCTATGAGTACCCAAGTATACGGTGAGTATGACGCTTTAATGCCCGCATTGCAAGCAGCTATCAAAACCAGTTTTGAACTGGAGGAAGCCGTGGTATTAAACATGAAAATCATCAAAGGAGACCGCAGCAGATATGTCCCCAATTTTTGATTTTTTATTTCGACAATACGACGGATATGCTATTGCCGATATTGTATTGGAGGTACTGGGGGTTTTATTTGGATTGATAAGCGTTTGGTATGCCAAAAAAAACAACATCTGGGTCTATCCCACAGGAATGATCTCTACGGCAATATTTGTCTATTTATTGCATAAATGGTCACTGCTTGGGGACATGCTCATCAACGGATATTTTTTTGTGATGAGTGCCTATGGGTGGTATTATTGGACCAGAAAAAAGGAGGAGATTTATGTAAACCCCATCTCAACTTCTGTAAGAAAAGAATACATTACAAGCGCGGTCCTTTTTATAGGCAGTCTCTTATTTGTATATTGGATCTATGTGCTTTTTGACAAATGGAACGACTGGACGTCTTACGTCGATACCTTTACAACGTCCATTTTCTTTGTTGGGATGTGGTTGATGGCCCGAAGGAAAATTGAAAATTGGATTTTTTGGATCATCGGGGATTTCATCTCCATCCCTCTCTATTTCTATAAGGGTCTCACGCTAACTAGCATACAATATATTATATTTACGGTTATTGCCATCTATGGATACCGCTCATGGAAAAAGATCTTAAACAATTACCTACCAGCTGCCTAAGGGCAGTTGTATATGGACCTGAATGTTCCGGAAAGACAACCTTGGCCCAACAATTGGCCGACCATTACCAAACCTTGTATACGGGGGAATATGCTCGAGAGTTCCTTCAAAAAAAATGGGATCAAAAAAAAGAAGTCTGCGAACTTTCCGATTTACCTCTCATAGTATCGGGACAACTCCAATGGGAGAACCAAGCTGTTGTCGATTCTAATCGCTTGCTGATTTGTGACACCAATGTACTGGTAACTCGGGTCTGGTCCGAAACCCATTTTAAGGGGTATTGTGACCCCCAAATCATCGCCTATTGCGACCAATTTCATTACGACCATTATTTACTTACAGGTATTGATATCCCGTGGCAAAAAGACGATCTTAGAGATCGCCCCCATGATCGAGAATATATGTTTGATTATTTTAAAAATATATTGGATCAACGACAGGAAAACTACAGCATCATAATAGGGAATGAAGAGGAGAGGTTGGAAAAGGCTGTTGCTTCGATCGATCAATTATTAAAAAAAACCTAATCGGACTTTTCATTTTTTATTTCTTGACTTATATTTGTATTATCTCAAAGGGGTGCCCACTTGACGGGCTGAGATCAAACCCATTGAACCTGGGCAGGTAATGCTGCCAAGGGATTTATTTAACGATTTATAACTAAGAATAATCACCCCTTTTATTTGAATAAAATTATTCAGATGAAAACGATTTGTTTAGGATTTATTGCGATTATCCTCTATAATCAATCGCACGCACAAACCACATCGGTAAAAGACTCCCTTACGACCATTGCTCTGGAAGAAGTAAAAGTAGCCGGCCTTAGGGCAGATGAAAGTCAGCCTTTTGCTTACACCAACGTCGACAAGGAAGATCTCGCTTCTAGAAATTTGGGGCAGGATCTGCCCATTATGTTGAATTACCTCCCAGGAGTCGTCACCACCAGTGATGCAGGAGCAGGAATTGGATACACTGGAATTAGGGTAAGAGGGAGCGATGCCACCCGCATAAACGTTACCATCAACGGTATTCCTTACAACGACTCCGAGAGTCAGGGGGTGTATTGGGTGAATTTACCCGACTTTACTTCCTCTGTTTCCAGCCTTCAAATGCAAAGAGGGGTTGGTACCTCCACCAACGGATCGGGTGCTTTTGGAGCCAGTATTAATCTTTTAACGGACGCTGTGTCCGAAAATGCCTTTGCGGAAATAGCCAACTCCGTTGGGAGTTTTAATTCCCTCAAACACGCTTTGATGTTCTCCACGGGCTTGTTGAACGATCACTTTGAAATTTCAGGACGGCTATCTAAGATAACCTCTGATGGATATATCGATAGGGCGACCTCTGATCTGAATTCCTATTTCCTTCAAGCGGCATATCAAGACGAAAATACCCTTATCAAAGCCATCATGTTTGGAGGTCACGAAATCACTTATCATGCTTGGTTTGGAATTGATGAAAACACCTTGAATAAAAACAGAACCTACAACCCCGCTGGAGAGATTTATGATGATATTGGAAACTTAGAAGGCCATTACGACAGACAGTTAGACGAATTCCTTCAAGACCATTATCAACTTCACTGGAATCAAAAGTTGAATACTTACACTAACTTATCACTAGGATTAAATTATACGTGGGGCCGAGGGGCATACGAGGAGTACAAAGATCTGTGGTTTGAGCAAAATATCAATTTTAGTAGTGAAAATAACTTTAGCTATCTAGGACTCCAGCCCTACACC
>PBCE01000028.1 GCA_002716845.1 Flavobacteriaceae bacterium
AAAATCGGAACATCAGATTGTTGATGATCAAACGTTTTTTTATGGGCAACAAAATCCAACACTGAACTTGGTTGTTGGGGAGGTTTTGAAAAATAGCGCAAGATGGCTTTTATCAAAACAACAAAGAAAACACCTTTGTTAATAAAATCAATGTTAGGTTCGTTGGGAAATTCCTTATGCAAAATATAGTATGCTCTAACACCCATGGCCATGACGGATAGAAAGAGGTATGCCCTAAAAATGGCCATAAAAATTTTAGCAATAATCGCTATTTCCCATTGAGGCGCTCTGAAAACGCTTTGATATCGAATTGCCAAAACTTTAATGAGGTCATTACTAATTTTTGAAATAAATTTGCAGATAAATTCTACTATGTTGAAAATGTCCAGACTGCTTGTCTCAAACATAACTCGAAATACTTCAGAGTCTGTTTTGATCTCTTTTGATATCCCTGAATCGGAAAAGGAAAAATTCCGTTTCCAAGCCGGCCAATACTTGACCCTTGAGGCGGAAATAGACGGAAACCCTGTAAGGCGTTCATATTCAATATGTTGCGCAGTAGATGAAGGCCTTCAAGTAGGAGTCAAAGCCGTTCCTAATGGTGTATTTTCCAATTATGCCAACCAATCTTTGAATGTTAACGATCAATTATTGGTTGCACCCCCCGAGGGACGCTTTCTGTATGAAACAGATTACAAACCTAAAAATATCGCTGCTTTTGCAGCGGGCAGCGGAATAACGCCCATTATGTCTATTCTCAAATCTGCACTCAGCGACCATCCCACTAATCGATTTCATCTGGTCTATGGAAACAAATCCGAGAAAGACACTATGTTCTATTCGGAATTAAAAGAATTAGAAAAAACCTATGAAGGACGTCTTGAGATTCAATGGATTTTCAGCAGGGAAAATGTTGTGGGCAGTTTGTTTGGTCGAATTGATGCTGGCGTGGTTAAAAATGCTTTAACTAAAATAGACGATGCAGCAATGTTCTTTCTCTGTGGACCAGAAAACATGATCCAGGGCGTTTCAGAAACCCTCACAAGCAGCGGTATTGAACAAGACAGAGTAATGTTTGAGTTATTTACTTCAAAAGCTGCCGTTCAAGAAGTGAAAGGCCAAGGGCAGACCCTCGAAATAATATATGATGACGCCAGCCAAAAAATTGAGAACATCTATGGAAAGAGTGTATTAGATGCGGCGCTTCATAATAAGATGGATGTTCCTTACTCTTGTCAAGGTGGTGTGTGTTCCAGTTGTATTGCCCGAATAAAATCAGGAACCGCAACCATGGCTTCCAATCAGATTTTAACGGACCAAGAAGTAGAAGAAGGCCTGATACTGACCTGCCTGGCACATCCAACCAGCCCCCACCTGATTGTAGACTACGACGATGTCTAGCAGATAGGGTTAGCCCAATAGTTCCAAGCTTTTTTCAATGACTTTTTTGGGAGTTATAGACCTAAAAGCCGTTTCATAACCTTTTGGAATACTATTGCCGTACACCGAGGTTGGAATGAGGGGAAATATATTTCTGTCCAGGGTAAGGCCATTATCTAAGGGTTGATTGAACGGAGCAAAACCACAAAAGGGATGGGTCATTCCCCAGAGTGTAAGCACAGCTATTCCTGTGTTGGCGGCCAAATGTCCGTTTGCTGAATCCATCGAAATTATCAAATCCAAATGCGCCATCAAATCGATTTCCTCTTTCAGGCTCATTTTCCCCACAGTACTGAATACATTCTCGTAAGCTTTTTCCCATATCTTTAGGCGCTCTTTTTCTTTGTCTCCAGCTCCAAAAAGAAAAATTTGGTGGTCTTTTTGTAAAAAATTAATGACCTGTTGCATCAGGTCTAAAGGATACATCTTTCCGGGATGTGCAGCAAAGGGAGCAATTCCTATCCACTTTTTTTCACTGTTTTGAAACAGGGTTAACAGTTGCTTGGGGATTTCATTTTTTTCAGGAAATTCTGGCTGTTCTAGGGCAATGGGCGCACCCAGTTTTCTAAAAACGTCCGCATAGCGGTAAACCGAAGGTGTCAGCGGCTGAAATTTTTTACTTTTCTTTCTAATCAACGCTTTTTTCTCGCTCCGCCCTTTGTCTATAGTGACAAACCGATATCCATTGATCCTAAAAAAAACACCCATCAAATGGGTTCTCAGTACACCGTGCAAATCGGCCACCCCCGAAAAGGGAATTTTTTTTAGTTCCTGGAACAGGGTCCATAAGCCTTTGATTCCACTGTGGCGATTTTTGAAATCGGTAGGGTAAAAATCAAAGTTGTCGAACTCGGCAAAAAGCTGCGCAACATAGGGTCTGCTGACAAAAGTTATTTTGAGATCTGGATAGGTGTGATAAAGAGAACGAATCACCGGCACTGTCATCGCTACATCTCCCAGAGCGGAAAACCGTATCAGCAACAAATGGTGATTTTTCATTTTGGGTTACGATTTACCTCTGTACAAGACTGGATTGGTATCTTCGTCGTTGTACATTTTCATTTGCTTGTAAACTTTCATGTATTTAGTTCCTTGTGCGATATCATGTAAAAGTTGGTCAATAGCACTGCTGAGGTCTTCTTGTTGTTCTAACAGTACCTGCAACTTTTCCTGGCATTTCTCTCGATGAGATTCCGTTGCCTCTTCGCGATTTGCTTCTTCCTCCATGTGATAAATTTTTAACTCCAAAATAGAAAGACGATCCAAGGCCCATGCGGGGCTCTCAGAATTTACGGTCGCATTTTTTTTTGGCGCAACGTTTTTAAAGTTATTGAGGAAATAACTATCAATGTATTCCACAGTATCGGTGCGATCTTGATTAGATGCGTCGATTAATCTTTTTAATTTCATGCCCTCCCTAGGTTCAATCTCTGGGTCTCTGATGAGGTCTTCATAGTGCCATTGCACTGTGTCGATCCAATTCTTCCTGTAAAGCAAGTGTTCCAATGCATCGGATGGATAGGGGTTTTTAAAAGGCTGGTCCACTTTATCGATGCGGTGGTAATTGTCAATACTTTGTCTGAAAATTTTAACGGAGTAAAGGCTGATATGATTTTGGCTCATGTTCTGGTTTTACAATAGGACGAAGATACAATTTGATGATTAAAAAAATCTTTTCGCGGAGGCAATTCTAAATATTTCCTTCTGTATCAAAGGCTATTTTATTACTTTTGTAGTGTAAAATTAAATTACAAATGAAAGATCTTTTTGAAGCAATTGCCAGTTTATTTGATCAGCTTTTGTTTTTGCCTTATCAAATTCTCACAGAAATAGAGTCCTTTAGTTGGTGGGCTGCCAATGGTGTAAGTTTTATTTTTTTAACCATTGGAGCAATTGCTGGTGTTTACTGGATTAACCAATTGCGTTCCTTTGACAAAAAAGGCGAAGAGAAAAAAGATTGCACAGCGCATTCTTTCCTATAAGTCAAAGCCGATATCTTTTCGGTAATACATTCCCTCATAGTCTATTCCATTCAGAATCTCGTAAGATTTTTCTACAGCTTCTTTGTGACTTTCCCCAAAAGAAGTTACTGCCAATACCCGTCCGCCGTTGGTGAGAACTCCCCCTTGATTTAAATGTGTGCCTGCATGAAATACAATACTTTCTGAATGTGTGCTCAATCCGCTAATTTTTTTACCCTTTTCATAGGCCTCTGGGTATCCTCCCGAAACCGACACAACAGTTGTAGCGCTACGAGGATCTAACTTAAGGGTTGTTTCTGATAGCTTACCTTTAGCAGTGGCCATTAGCAGCTCCACCAGGTCGTTTTTGATTCTGGGTAAAACCACTTGTGTTTCTGGATCTCCCATTCTGACGTTGTATTCAATTACATAAGGTGTATCTCCTACTCTAATTAATCCAATGAAAACAAAACCAAAATAAGGAATGTCGTCTTTTTTAAGTCCATCTATTGTAGGCTTCACGATGCTCTCCTGTATGGCTTCGTAAAATTTCTGGTCGGCGAAGGGAACGGGGGAGACAGCGCCCATGCCCCCGGTATTAAGTCCGGTATCGCCCTCCCCAATACGTTTATAGTCTTTGGCCATTGGAAAGCTAAGGTAGTGTGTGCCATCGGTCAGCACAAAACAAGACAGCTCAATCCCACTGAGAAACTCCTCAATGACCACTTTCGAAGAGGCCGCACCAAACCTCTGCTCCAATAGCATCTTCGCCAATTCGTCTTTAGCTTCTTGCAAATCATTGATAATCAGCACACCTTTCCCTGCTGCTAAACCATCTGCTTTAAGCACATAGGGTGCTTTCATTTTTTCTAAAAAAACATAACCCTCATCAATACTTTCCGCGGTAAAACTACCATATTGTGCAGTTGGAATATTGTGTCTGCTCATAAAAGCCTTTGCAAATTCTTTACTGCCCTCGAGCGTCGCCGCGAGTTTTTGTGGACCAATCACAGGGATCTCTTTCAGTAAAGGGTCCTCCAGGAAGAAGTCGTGAATGCCTTTTACCAATGGATCCTCTGGGCCTACAACCAGCAGGTCTATTTTGTTTTCGATCACAGCCCGTTTAATGGTTACAAAATCGTTAACCGCAATGTCGAGGTTGGTGGCCAAATCCGCTGTGCCTGCATTTCCAGGGGCAACAAAAAGGCGGTTTGTCCACTTGCTTTGCGCAAATTTCCAACAAAAGGTGTGTTCTCTACCGCCACTGCCCAGGATCAATATGTTTATTTTTTTCATCTGAAACAAATATACTTAAGTGTTCATTATTTTATTTAAACTTTCTTAAAATACCTTTCCATCTGTGCCTTCTCAAAAACTTTCCTTGATCGGAATCTACCATAAAATCAACCCCTTCTTTTTGTGCTTGCCAAAAACCTCTTAGGTAGCTCATCAAAATTTTAGGATTTTGCTTTACCCAAGCGCGTTTGGCTCCGGTGAGCAGGGTCAGCACAATCCCCAGCCTCATCTTGTAGGTCGCTACTCCTTGTAAAATAGCCGCTCCAGGGCTGTAGTGGTATCCAGTCGGTTTTAAATGTTTGACTTTTAGGGAAGGGTCCACAAGTGTTTTCCAGCCGTGGTATTTTGCGAGAAGTTCATCTAATGTGTCCCAACCAATGGATTTTTTTATTTTTCCTATTTCAGCAAAACATTCTTTTCGATAGGCTTTTAAGGCCCCTCGAATGTGGTCTTTTTGATTTAAATTTTCTTCCACCCATTGATTTTCCTGTTGGATATAGCATGTTCCAGCGACCATCCCCAAGCTGCTGTCCGACTGAAAATGTTGCGCTATTTTGAATAAATAATCCTTTTCGAAAATCAAGTCGGCATCAAATTTACAGAGGACATCGAAATGCTCGTCCATTGTCTCATAGCCCTTATAAAAAGCCTCAATGACCTTTGCGCCAGGAAGGTGATCATCGGTTGATTTTTTTTCCACCACTTTGATCCAAGAATACTTTTGGGCATATTCGTTTGTAATTTTAAGCGTATCGTCTGAGGAATGATCATTCACGACCAACAGCTGTGCAGGTTTTAATTGCTGCTGGACTAGAGACTCCATGGTTTTTGCGATATGCTGGTCTTCATTGTGAGCGGGTATGACGATATAGATTCTCAAGGTTATTACTTTATTTTTTCGGCATAAACGATATAGTGTCTGGGAACAAAATACCGCAGTACGGATCTGATCCCGAAAGACTGTGGTGGGTTGATCCATTTTTCCGAAGCCAAGATTTTCCAGCCCGTTTTTTCCAAAAGCCAATCAAATTGCCAATCTTCAAATTCGTGGAAATGTCGGTCCAAAGGATCCGTTTTGCTGCGATAAGCTTGCTTAAACCAAAGTTTTAAGGGAACACTGGCCACGAGCTTCTGCGCTTTTATAGATTTTAATACCTCGTAAGGGGACAGCAGGTGTTCTAAGATCTCAAATGCTGTTACTACATCTGCCTCGGTTTGAAGCAGAGCGGTCTTGTTTTCATCCAGATCCTCTCCGTGGGTGTTTTTTACCTCATGACCAGCATACTCCATCATTACTGTCAAAGGGTTTTTTACCCCCAAATCTAATATGGTAGCTTTGGAATCAATGTGTTGGCGTAAGAATTGAACGGTTTTTTGGAATCGCCGATCGTGTGAGTGTTCGAGATACATGGGCTATCGTAAAAAAAGTTGGTCTACAATTTTTCTGTCGTTAGACAATCTAGGAACCTTGTTTTGTCCTCCCAGTTTTCCAATACTTTTCATATACTGTTTAAAGCCTCCTGCGGCAACAGGACTTATCGCCAGTGTTTTTAAAACTTTTCCTTTTATCAGGTCTTCATAATAGACGTTTTGTTCTTGCATTAGCCTATCGAGTTCTTGGGCAAAATCCTCGATTTTTTTTGGGGTTTCCTCAAATTCGACAAACCATTCATGAAAAGGAAGCCCCAAGTCAGGTTTTATTTGTGGTGCTACGGTAAATTCTTTCACCCTCACTTGAAACTTTTGACAAGCATGTTCTATGGCGGTTTCTACTTCTTTTCCAATGACGTGTTCGCCAAAAGCAGAAATGTAATGTTTAATTCTTCCAGTGACCACCAACCTGTAGGGATTTAATGAAACAAAGCGGACGGTATCGCCAATATTATAGGCCCACAAACCTGCTGTGGTAGAAATAATCAGTACATAATTAACGCCCAATTCCACTTCCTGTAATGTATGCCTTTTGGGGTTAGAATCCCCGAATTCGTCGGCCTTGATAAACTCATAAAAAATTCCATTGTTGACCAACAAAAGCAAGCCTTTGTCTTGCTGACGGTCTTGGTAAGCAAAAAAACCCTCTGAGGCAGGAAACAACTCTACGCTGTCCACTTTTCGGCCAATCAGCTTTTCAAACAAAGGTCGGTAAGGCTCATAATTGACTCCTCCATATACGAACAGTGAAAATTTTTGAAAGGTCTTTCCTACAGGCTGATTTGTTTTCTCAATCAGTTTTTCAAAATACATCTGAACCCAGGAGGGAATTCCGCCAATTAAGCTCATGTTTTCCGAAAGGGTTTCTTCCACAATTGCATCGACTTTAGTTTCCCAATCTTCTATACAGTTGGTCTCCCAGGACGGCATGCGATTCTTCTGAAGGTATTTGGGCACATAGTGCGCCACAATTCCTGAAAGTCTTCCCAGTGAATTTCCGTTTTTTTCGTTTAGTACTGGGCTTCCTTGTAAAAATATCTGTTTGCCATTTACAAAATCTGTATTCCCCGTCTCGTGTATATAATTTAACAATGCGTCTCTCGCGGCTGTTATATGTGTCGGCATTGATTCCTTGGTGAGGGGGATGTATTTAACCCCAGAGGTTGTGCCGCTGGTTTTGGCGTAATACAGGGGTTTCCCAGGCCATAAAACAGAGGGTTTACCTTTCATCATCTTTTCTACATAAGGCCTAAGCCCTTCATAATCTCTTACTGGCACAGAAGATTGAAAATCTCTATGGGTTTTTATTTTATCAAAGCTGTGGTCTTTTCCAAAATCAGTATTCCATGCCTTTTCTATAAGATAATTGAATGTATTTTGCTGGGCATCCAGTGGATTGTTGATCCACTTTGAATTTTTTTTGTGAATGATCTGAGCAAAGATTTTAGCTCCAATTTTTTTAATCATAGTCCCTTAGAAAAATCGATAAAATAGTTAGGATCTACAGAATATCCATTGATCCACAGCTCAAAATGAAGATGCCATCCGGTTGAAAACTCCCCCGTATTGCCAGCTTTTGCTATCACCTCTCCTGCTTGGGCCAAGTCTCCTTGTGCTTTTTCCAAAGCCGAATTGTGTTTGTACACTGAAAGCAGTCCATGATCATGCTTTAAAATAATAACATGACCCGTCTCTGCAGTCCATTCGGATAAAATAACAGTTCCGTTGGCGACGGCCATCACTGGGGCGTTTTCTTTCAGTGCAATATCAACCGCGTAGTGTTTCTTTTCGGGGTTGTATTCTTCGGATATGGGGCCAATGGCTGGGGGATAGAGTAAATATTTTACATTGCTCAGCTCGTCATTAGGAAAAATATTGTATTTGTCCTCCTGGTTTACCTCAATACGAAGCAGGGAATCTGCTGTGGTCAACTTGCTGTCTGAGTTTATAAATCCTGGGGGGTCCTCTAAGCGGTTAGAAAAGGCATTTTCGTCCTGATTGGTTTCTCCTGTTATGGCGATGCGCATGGAGTTAATAAACCGTTCTTGTTTCTTAAATTCTACACTCAAAGAGTCTAATAGAAAACTGTTTTTTATCGCTTCCTTTCGAAGTATGGTGCTGGTGTAGCCTGGGATAAACTCTTTTATGGGGGTGTAGGCGATCATAAAAAACGACCCTATTATAATGAAGGAAATGAACAGGCATATTAACAGTGTAATATTTAGCTGTGAAACTCTGAAAAAAAACTTTTCCTCGAAAGTGGTTTCGTTTATTACCACCACGCGATAGCGATTCAGCAGCCTTTGAATCCTGGTACTACTTTTTTTTTCATTTGCCATTTCAAACAAATATAGTGTTTAGCCTTAAAATCAAATTAATGGTCTAAGAAAGAAATTTAGATTAAAATGGAATAATTATTTACATTTGATTAAAATTATAAACATGTATTCATTGATATATTCATTAGGTATGATCGGTGCACCACAAATTATTCTTATCGTTGTCGTAGTACTTTTGCTTTTTGGAGGCAGAAAAATTCCTGAGTTGATGCGCGGATTAGGAAGCGGGATTAAGGAGTTTAAAAATGCGACAAAGGAGGATGAAGACTCCTCTGACACAAAGTCTGAAAGCAAATAAGCTATTTAAACTCTACTGCGTCAATAATTGCGTTGAGTTCAAACATTTGATCTCGCTTGCTTGAGGATGGGGCAAAGGAAAATCCCTCGACCACCATCCACCTGTTTTTCAAAGTATCCCTAATCATATAGTTTACAAATGGGCCTGCCATAAAATCGTTGGCAACCTCCCATGTTCCTTTGGTGATATAAGTGAGTCTTCCTTTCCTTTGAGTTTTATAAAAATAGGGTCGGTATGCTTTTTCTGTGATCATATATGACTCCTTTAGCCTTCCTGGTACATATACTTTTCCAATGGAATCTCTTAGAGCAAGAATTCGTTTTTTGACGTTCCCTTGTAGTGCTGACCCGGGAAGTGTATAGGCAATTAAGTTCATGTGACCCTTGGGGATGTCTTTTTGAATCCACACAAAATTGGTGGTGTCCTTAACAGTATTATAGGCGGTAGGATAGGGCAGGTTTACCTGAAATCTTTCCCCCAATTCGCTGGCTTTAACGGGCGATTTTTTAATTCTCCTGATCTTTTCTTTTTGCTCAGCAAGTGTCAATGTTGCTTTAAAAAGCGCAATATTCTCCTCCAGATAAAAAGCCTGAACTTCATCATCCTCTCCCATCACTCTAGCAACAACCTGCGGCTTAGCCATATAGTCTTCTGCCAGCTGAAAGCCGCCTATCGAATCGTTGACAAACCACAGTACATTTCTGCTGTTTCTTGCAAAGCCCGTAAAGGCTTTGGGAGGCATGTATTGCAGCGAGAATTGTGGCTCATCAAAAGGCAAACCTTCGTAGGGGGTTTCCAAAAGTGACCGGGTGGTTTCTCCCAATGCGCCACTCCAGCTTTTTTTTGGCATCACCACGGTCAGGTGATTAATCTTCGCATTAGAGTCTGGGAGGAAGCGCTGGTGTTTTCTTTGTTCTTTACACGATCCAAAAAAGCATATTATAACAAAAAATAGGATTCTTTTCATGATGTATAAATGGTCTTTAGGAGTTAGCACGTCAGTATATAAAGTTAACAAAAGGGAATAAATGATTTCTCATGTTAGATGTTCACCCTCTTGGGCCTTGAAAATACTTTAACTTACCTTATTCGAGCAAGGCAGCAATTCCAGGCAGGTTTTTACCCTCTAAACTTTCCAGCATGGCACCCCCGCCCGTAGAGATATAACTCATTTTTGACTCAAAGCCAAACTGTTTCACCGCGGCGACAGAATCACCTCCTCCCACCAGCGAAAAGGCGCCGTTCTCTGTACTTTTAACAATGTGCTCGCCCAAGGCAATGGTGCCTTTTGCGAAATTTTCTAATTCAAAAACGCCCAGCGGTCCATTCCATAAAATCGTTTTGGACTCCAAGACTACTTTTTCAAAATATTTCAAAGTCTCTGGACCAGTATCGAGTGCTTCCCATTCGTCTGGGATTTCCTCTACTGCACAGACTTTTTGAGTAGCGTCATTGGAAAATTCATCTGCGATAACCACATCTTTGGGAAGGTGCACCTTTACCCCTTTTTCCTTGGCCTTTCTTAATAATGCTGTCGCATAGTCACAATAATCATCCTCACAAATTGACTTGCCCACTTTTCCTCCTTTGGCCTTAATAAAAGTATATACCATTCCACCACCGATAATCAAGTGGTCAATTTTATCCAATAGGTTTTCAATAATCGTAATTTTTGAAGATACTTTGGCGCCGCCAAGAATGGCCAAAACGGGCTTTTCTCCAGACCGCATTACTTTTTCGATTGCGTTAACTTCTTTTTCTAACAGCATTCCAAAAAATTTATTTTTGGTAAAGAACTGAGCCATTATTGTCGTTGAAGCATGTGCTCTGTGAGCTGTTCCAAAAGCATCGTTAACATAGCAGTCTCCCAAGCGAGAAAGGCTTTCTGCAAAACTTATATCTCCTGCAGTTTCTTCTGGGTAAAAGCGTAAATTTTCCATCAGGATAACGGATCCGGGTGTCAAGGCGGCCGTCGCTTCTTCGGCAGCTAGTCCAATACAATCTCCAAAAAAACTGACAGTTACCCCGAGGATTTCCTCAACCTTAGCTGAAATATGCGAAAGGGAAAGGTCAGTGTCTTTTCCTTTGGGTCGCCCTAAATGAGAGATTAGAACACAACAACCTCCTCTTTTGAGAATAAAATCAATCGTTTCCTTTGCTGCAAATATCCTGGTGCTGTCGGTAACTTGAAAATTACTGTCCAAAGGGACATTAAAATCTACTCTTACTATGACGCGCCGGCCAGAGAAGTCTTGGTTCTTGAGGGTTTGCATATTAAATTTTTCTCAAAAATACCTATTTTAATGAGTTGCGCAAAGGTTTTTAAGGCTATTGAAAACATAAAATCAAAGAAAAGAGAGAATCTAAATGGATTGATTATTTTTATGATATAATATCATTAAAACAACATGGATTCTATTGGAATTATAGGACAAAGAGACTTAAAAGCTAAGCTAAGCGGCATGATAAAAGATGAGCAAACACCTCATTGTCAGATATTTATAGATTCTAAGGGTTATGGTGGTCTTCCTTTGGCACTTTTTGGTGCACTGGGTCTACTTCAAGGGGCCTACGCTACACAAGCAGTCGATGAAAACGGCATCCCTATTCAAAAATTAATGGATAATCCAGACCTACATTTTGTTTTTCCTGTAATAAATAGATCTGGTGGAAGCGCAAACGCTGTTTCTGATGATTTTGTTCCTCTTTGGAAAGATTTTTTGAAAGACCATCCTTATGGATCTATTCAGGATTGGATTCGTCAGTTGGACAGTGGAAACAAACAGGGTATTATTGGTGCGGAAGAGGTAGCAAAAATGCACCACAAGATGTCCTTAAAGTCCCATTCGGGGGGCAACAAGGTTATGATAATATTTGGAGCCGATAAAGTCTCTGAATCGGCATCAAATAAGCTTTTAAAACTTTTGGAGGAGCCCCCAAAAAATAGTTTTTTCTTACTCGTAGCAGAACAAGTTAGTGGATTATTGCCCACCCTATTGTCTCGCTGTCAGGAAGTGCGTCTAAATCCACTTTCTCCAAAAGAAATTCAAGAAGGTTTAAGTAAAATAAATTTCCAAGGTGATAAAGAAAAACTGATTTCCCGCAGCCGTGGTAGTTGGCGAAATATTTTAAACCTATTGGATGCCCCCGACCATTCGCTCCATTTTGAAACCCTTTTGATTCAATGTCTTAGGGCCGCTTTTAGAGCCAGTGGCAACAAGGCTGTTGTAATTGAATTAATGCAGTGGTCCGATCAAGTTGCCGAACTTCAGCGAGAGCAACAAAAAGCTTTTTTGGAATATGCTTTAGAATTCGTCCGTCAGGCCATGTTGATTTCCTACAAGTCCGTCGCCCTTTGTGACCTGAGTATTCACTCAGCATTTGACATGTATAAATTTGCTCCATTCGTACACAGTAAAAATCTTTTACCCATGATACGGTTGATGGAAAACACTGCCTATCAGCTGTCAAGAAATGCCAATCCAAAAATACTTTTCAGTCACTTTGCCCTTTCTCTTACGCGCCTGCTAAACACTAAGGAGCTTGTTTCTTAAAAATAAAAACACAAGAGGAATGTTGCTTGGTAAAAAGTGATCTTAGCGTGAAATAAATTCCCTTAAAGACTCCTCTGAGAAGTGGGAAAAGTTTCTTTCTGTGTTTTTCCGAAAGAAAGCAGATGTAGAAAATGTCCAAAACTAACGGGTGTTTTTCCACACATTCGAAACCATTTTCCTGGGCTAATTTTTTTAAACCCGGAGGAGTAAAGTGCCAGAGATGACGAGGAACGTCCAGCGCTGCCCAGTCACTTTGATAGTAAAGCCGATCATGACTTTCAAAATTGGGAACAGCAACTACCAAGGTTCCGTCATCATGGAGTATTTCGGCGTATTTGGACAAATTTTGGTCGGGTCGATCAAGGTGCTCTAAAACATGCCAAAGGGATATAAGGTCAAATTTCTGAGCATCCAAATCACTTTCTAAAGCCAAAACTTTAAGGTCCTTCTTCAGGCAGGCTGCTTTCGCAATTTTGTTGTTTTCCACTCCCAGCACCTCATACCCTTTCTTTTTCATAAAGTCCAGAAATGAGCCTGTACCACACCCGATGTCCAATATGCGCTTGTGTTTTGGCACATACTTTTTGATTAGTTTAAATTTATTACGTAACATAAATTCCCTTGCCCAAGTGTACAATATGTTGATGACATTCTTAGGTTCGGATTGGTGGGAAACATAGGCCGAGGAGTCATAGTACGCTTTTAGGTCACTAATATGCTTAACGTCAGTCGAAGCTACTAAACGCTCGGGGTCCCAATAAATATCAAATACTTCTTTGGAAACCAAGTGGTCCTTAGCTTTTAAAATCTTATTTTTTTTGTTGTAAATCATAGGTTCCACGTGGAACATTTATCTTCCCAAGCTTACCAAAAGAACACTAATATCACTAGGGTTAATTCCGCTAATTCTAGAAGCTTGTGAAAGGTTGGTGGGTTTTATGTAATTGAGCTTTTCCTTAGCCTCATGGGAAAGTGACGCTAAGACATCATAATCAAAGTCATCTGGTATTTTTATGTGGTCTAAACGGCTGAGCTTGTTGGCGTTGACTTTTTCTTTTTGAATGTATCCCGCATACTTGATTTGGATTTCTGCCTGCTCAAAGACAACATCACTAATTCCGTTTTCTGAAAGGAAGGTCTTAAGAGCAGGAAGATCTGCCAAATCCTCGCGACGCAACTTTGGTCTGGCTAAAATCTTACTCAACTTATCGGACTGCTTTACAGGTGCGGATCCCCTTTGCATCAGAATAGGATTGATTTGCGCTGGCAAATAACTTTGTGTTTTAAAAAAGTTAATGGTAGACTCAGTTTGTGATTCTTTTTCTTCAACTGCTTTCATTCGCTCAATACCGGCCAACCCTAATTTGAAGGAGATGGGCGTAAGCCTAAGATCTGCATTGTCTTGCCTTAGTAAAGTTCTATATTCAGCTCTTGAAGTAAACATCCTATAGGGTTCTTCTGTTCCTTTTGTTATCAAATCATCGATTAGAACACCAATATAAGCTTCGTTCCTTTTGAGTACAAGCGGTTCCGTTTCGTTGATCTTAAGATGTGCATTAATTCCTGCCATTAGCCCTTGTGATGCAGCTTCTTCGTAACCCGTAGTCCCATTTATTTGGCCTGCAAAGAACAAGCCGTCAATTAACTTGGTTTCCAAGCTAATTTTTAGCTGTGTAGGAGGGAAATAGTCATACTCAATGGCGTAGCCTGGACGAAAAAATTTGACCTTTTCAAAACCTTTGACCGAACGCAGTGCCGAGTACTGAATATCCTCTGGTAGTGAAGTTGAGAATCCGTTTACATATACCTCAACTGTTTCCCAGCCCTCGGGTTCAACAAATATTTGGTGTCTGGATTTGTCAGCAAAGCGATTGATCTTATCCTCTATAGAGGGACAATAACGTGGGCCTGAACTTTGAATACTGCCATTAAACATAGGTGAACGATCGAAACCTTCCCTTAGCAAATCGTGAACTTCAGGGCTGGTATAGGTAATGTGACAGCTTCGCTGTTGCTTCAATGGAATCGTTTGGGTGTAACTGAATGTTCCTGGTTGTTCATCGCCAGGCTGTTCTTCCATGAGATCGAAATTTAAAGAACGACCATCCACCCTTGGAGGTGTTCCAGTTTTCATACGACCCGATTCAAAACCCAATTGCTCCAAACTGTCGGTAAGTCCATGAGAGGCTTTTTCCCCTGCACGACCGCCACCAAAATTTTTCTCTCCAATGTGAATCAAACCATTTAGAAAAGTGCCATTAGTAAGAACAACACTTTTAGCCTTTATGGGAATGCCTAAAGAGGTAACCACTCCTGATATTTGTCCTCCCTCTACCAAAATATCGTTGATCATGTCTTGATAAAAGTCCAAGTTTGGAGTTTGTTCTAGCATAGTTCTCCATTTTTGGGCAAACAGCATTCTGTCTGATTGTACCCTTGGACTCCACATAGCAGGACCTTTTGAACGATTAAGCATTTTAAACTGTATTGCGGATTCATCTGAAACAATGCCGCTGTAACCGCCAAGCGCGTCAATTTCTCTAACAATTTGTCCTTTGGCTATACCACCCATAGCTGGATTACAGGACATTTGACCAACTGTTTGAAGGTTCATGGTAACCAATAGGGTTTTTGAACCCATATTCGCGGCTGCGGCTGCAGCTTCTGCCCCCGCATGACCTCCTCCAACGACTACAACATCATATTTGCCTTCAAACATATCAGTGTTTCACGTGGAACAAGTGTATATAATATTCTTCCTTTTTTCTCATCATCTTTTGATCTTCTTCTGTTTCATCACCGTAACCTAAACAATGAAGTAACGCGTGTGACAAAAGCCTAAGGGCCTCATTTTCAACAGTTTGTGAATATTTAGCTGCGTTATCTACCAGGGCAGAACAGCAAATGTATGCCTCAGCACTTACAAAATCGGGTTCTTTGTAGTCGAAAGTAATCACGTCAGTATCCGTATCGTGATTTAGATGAATTCGATTGAGTGAGCGCATGGTCTCAGCATCTACAAAGTTATATTCCAA
Organism: Flavobacteriaceae bacterium; assembly: GCA_002716845.1. GTDB lineage: Bacteria > Bacteroidota > Bacteroidia > Flavobacteriales > Flavobacteriaceae > UBA8316. Next base: position 15,355 of record PBCE01000028.1, read on the forward strand.
ATTTTTAATTAGGCTTCCCTCGGTTAACGCAATCATTTCCAACCAAGACTTTAACTTACGCCGTGGTAACTTCAAGAAATTATGGTGATTGAACTTGATCAAGCTTTTTTTTGCAAATATAAAACAAAGAAAAAACAAATAATTTCATTGGAGCAATACAGGGTGTTATCTTTGAGGAAAAAAGAATGAGTGTACGCGTAAGATTTGCACCAAGCCCAACAGGTCCATTACACATAGGGGGGTTACGTACTGCCTTGTACAATTACCTGTTTGCCAAAAAAAACGGGGGAAAGTTTCTTCTTAGAATTGAAGATACCGACCAATACAGAAAAGTAGAGGGGTCAGAAAATTATATCATTGAAGCTTTAAAATGGTGTGATCTAAGGCCTGATGAGGGACCCTTGTTGGGTGGAAAAACTGGTCCCTACAGACAAAGTGAAAGAAAAAAAATATATGAAGAACACATCGATATGCTGATTCGTAAGGGAAAAGCCTATTATGCTTTTGACAGCGCTGAAACACTGTCCAAAGCCCGGTTGATCGCTGATGAAAAGAAAACAACTTTAAAGTATGGTGCCCATAATCGCTTAGAGTTTAAAAACTCATTAAGCTATACTTCGGAGAAAACCAAAGCACTATTAGAAACTACAGCCTTTGTGGTTAGATTGAAAGTTGATCCCAAAAAAAACGTGGAGATGATCGATAAGATAAGGGGCAGCATAGGGGTACAGGGAAGTGAAATTGATGACAAAATATTAATTAAAGCTGATGGTATGCCAACTTACCATTTTGCCAATGTGGTTGACGATCACTTAATGGGCATCACGCATGTGATAAGAGGAGAGGAATGGTTGCCATCTTTAGCATTACACCAATTGATATATGATGCATTTGGATGGCATGCACCAATATTTATGCACCTACCATTGATCCTAAAACCGCAAGGAAAAGGAAAGCTTTCCAAAAGAGATGGAGAAAAAATGGGTTTTCCTGTTTATCCATTAGAGTGGGAAGGGAGTAAAGGCTTCAAAGAGAGGGGCTTTTTACCTGAAGCTTTGGTTAATTATTTGGCGCTCTTGGGTTGGAACCCAGGTACAGAAAAGGAAATTTTTTCTTTCCCAGAACTGCAGCAAATATTTGATACTGATAAAATTAAAAAAGGGGGTGCAAAGTTTGACTTTGATAAAGCAAAGTGGGTAAACCATAAATTTATTGAGCTCACGGATGAAAAAACCATTTTCAGCCGTTTTATCGAATTCACTGATTGTCTTCCATATAAATGGTCGGAAAAAAAGAGAACTTACGCCTACGCGCTTGTAAAAAAGCGACTTTTTTTGCTGGAGGACCTAATTTCTGAAAGCCGCGTGTTTTTGGCAGATCCTGATGGATATGACCCCGAGGTTTTGAAAAAGGTAAAGGAGCACGAGCCACAAAAAATAATACTCCAATTTATCGATTACGCCAAAAAGGAAATACCTGTAAAAGAATGGAAAGAAAAAATTAAGGTTTGGAATGAGGACCATAATGTTCCTTTTGGTGTCATAATGCAAAGTTTGCGATTGGCTTTGGTAGGAAATCTAAGTGGGCCCGATGTGTTTGATATTTGCTTCATTACAGGAAATACAATAACTTTAAGAAGACTTGAAAAATTTTTATCTCAACTTAATTAATATATTATGGACTTATCTACTTATGTAATTGTATTTATTGTTGTAATTGTTCTAATCTCTGGTGTTTTTGTTGTTAAACAACAAACATCTGCAGTCATCGAACGGTTTGGTAAGTTTATTGCCATCCGAAGACCGGGAATCCACTTTAAGGTACCTCTAATTGATAAAATTTCTGGAAGGGTAAGCCTCAGAATTTTACAGCTTGATGTCATTGTTGAGACCAAAACAAAAGATGACGTTTTTGTAAAACTGAAGGTTTCTGTCCAATACAAAATCCTCCAAGAAAAAATCTATGACGCATTCTACAAGTTAGACTTTCCACAAGACCAAATCACCTCCTACGTGTTTGACGTTGTAAGAGCAGTGGTTCCTAAGATGCGTCTCGATGACGTTTTCGAAAAAAAAGATGAGATTGCCAATGCCGTAAAAGGTGAGCTTAATGACGCCATGGTGAACTATGGTTACGATATTATAAAAGCTTTGGTCACCGACATTGACCCCGATGCAGAAGTCAAAACAGCGATGAATAAAATCAATGCCGCTGAGCGACAAAAGGTTGCTGCCCAATACGAGGGAGATGCGCAAAGGATTCTAATTGTCGAAAAGGCAAAAGCTGAAGCTGAAAGCAAGAGACTTCAGGGGCAAGGAATCGCAGACCAAAGAAGGGAGATTGCTCGGGGTCTCGAGGAATCTGTTGATGTTTTGAATAATGTAGGAATAAACTCTCAAGAAGCTTCTGCCTTGATTGTGGTAACCCAACATTATGACACCCTGCAGTCTATCGGCGAGGAAACAAATAGTAATTTAATTCTATTGCCTAATTCCCCGCAAGCAGGCAGTGATATGCTCAACAATATGGTGGCTTCATTTTCTGCAAGTAATCAAATAGGGGAGGCCATGAAGCTTGGAAATCAAAAGAAGCAAGGCAAAAGCGGAACCAAGGAATAGGCTAAGCTTTCTTCCATGTGTCCCTAAGTCCAACAGTTTTGTTGAAAACAAGTGTTCCTTCTGGGGTTTTCTGATCAAGAATAAAGTAACCAATACGCTGGAACTGGATCCTAGTACCTTGGGTTGCTTTTGCAACACTTGGCTCCACAAAACCTGAGGTTTGACTGTAGGAATTGGGGTTGATAAACGAAGAGGGGATTTCCTCCATGGCTTTATCGGGCTCTTCCACTTCAAACAAACGGTCATAAAGGTTAACCTCTATAGGGTGAGCTTGTTCTACAGAAACCCAGTGCAAGGTGCCCTTTACCTTTCTTTTACTCTCTTCGGTACCAGAGCCACTTTTGCTCTGCGGGTCATAAGAACAAATGATTTCTATTATTCCTCCATTTTGATCTTTTACGACCCGCTCACCCTTAATAATGTAAGCGTTCTTTAATCGCACCTCCTTTCCGAGTGTTAGTCTAAAGAATTTTCTGTTTGCCTCCTCTTTGAAATCTTCTCGTTCAATGAATAGGTGTCGAGAGAAAGGCACTTCTCGAAAACCCGCTTGTTCGTCCTCGGGGTTGTTCTCAGATTTCAACCACTCTACATTTCCATCTGGGTAGTTCTCAATGGTTAACTTAACAGGATTGAGGACTGCCATGGCCCGAGGCGCAATCTTATTGAGATGATCTCTGACACAAAACTCCAAAAGTGAAACATCGATAATATTATCACGCTTTGCAACGCCTGCTGTATTCACAAAATTCCGCAAGGACTCTGGGGTATATCCTCTTTTTCTCAACCCACTGATGGTGGGCATTCTGGGATCATCCCAGCCACTGACATGCCCTTGATCAATTAAATTTTTTAATTTTCTTTTGCTCATCACTGTATAAGAGAGGTTCAGGCGAGCAAACTCTCTTTGTTTCGGACGAGTTCCCACCAGCGGTGCAAGGGCCTCTAAAAACCAGTCGTATAAGTCCCTATGGGGTTTAAACTCCAGGGAACACAGGGAATGCGATATCCTTTCTATATAATCCGATTCACCATGGGTCCAATCGTACATCGGGTAAATACACCAGTCATTTCCAGTTCTGTGGTGCGCTTTGTGCACAATTCGATACATTACTGGATCCCTAAGAAGCATATTAGGGGCAGACATATCAATTTTTGCTCTTAACACATGTGCGCCCTCCGGGTGATCGCCAGCTTTCATTTCTTGAAATAACCTCAGGTTTTCTGATACTGTCCGATCCCTAAAGGGACTGGGTGATCCGGGTTCTGTTGGGGTTCCTTTTTGTTCTGCTATCTGTTTTGACGACTGAGAGTCTACAAAAGCAAGACCTTTATTGATCAGCGACTCTGCCCAATCGTAAAGCTGCTTAAAATAATCTGATGCATAGCACTCCTTGTCCCACTCAAAGCCCAGCCACTTAATGTCATTTTTTATGGCTTCTACATATTGTGCCTCCTCCTTAGCTGGGTTTGTGTCGTCAAACCTAAGATTTACGGGTGCTTGATACCGAGCTCCTAAATTAAAATTAATACATATCGCTTTTACATGGCCTATGTGAAGAAAACCATTGGGTTCTGGAGGAAATCTAAATCTAAGATCTTTGGGTGAAAAGCCTTCTTTAAGGTCTTCCGCGATAATGTGCTCTATAAAATTAAGTGGCTTTTCTGACATCTTAAATTTTGTCAAATATATTAAAAGCAAAAGTCTTTAAATATAATTATATCGTTATTATATATTTACTGAAAATTGAAATATGGGTAAGGTTATTCTAAACGACATCAGGGTTTACGCTTTTCATGGATGTATGGATGAAGAAAAAAAAATTGGCAGTGAGTATATTGTCCGCTTAGAGGCAGAAACAAATATGGATATGGCTGCTGCGTCTGACCGGTTAGATTACGCGGTAGACTATGTAACGTTGAACGCCATTGTAAAAAAAGAGATGTCGGTTCGCTCCAAACTGTTAGAAAATGTTGGAAAGCGAATAATAGACAGTATACTTCAGTCATTCCCAGCTGTAAATTTGGTCTCGGTCTCTGTATCCAAACAAAACCCTCCTATTGGTGGTGATGTTGGAGAGGTTTCTGTGCAATTAAAAGCAAGTCGATAAAGCTGATAAAAGCTTAATTTTTTACTACTTTTGTCAAATGGCATCGTGGCCGAGTGGCTAGGCAGAGCTCTGCAAAAGCTTGTACAGCGGTTCGAATCCGCTCGATGCCTCATTAACCACTCCTATTTCATTTCAAAGATCTGACCTCCAATGGTTTTTTTGGTTACCATTTTCTTGGGGCTCCCGTACACTCGAATAATTCCACCCGCAGTCACTTTGGCTTCCAGCAACTCAACTGCATTAACATAAGAAATTCCGCCTGCGGTTACGCTTACCTCTGTTTGCTCGGTTTCGAAAATTTCTGCCTCACAAACTCCGCCACTGCTTACAGAAGATTCGTGGTTGGTTGCTTGTCCTGATATGAATAGTTTCCCTCCGGTGTTTACCGAAGAGGTCAGTTTTTCTCCGTCGAATTTAAATTTCATAGAGGATCCTTCTTGCACTTTAATGCTAATGCTTGTTTGTTTGTAGATGCTATCTGTTTCCAATGCTGACCCCTGGTATAAATTGATTTCGTCAAGGGTGTTTTTGTGATATAATTCTACATAAGTAAACGTTGGGTTCAGGAAGTGGTCTAAGGAGTGTCTTATTTTAAGCGTTTGTCCCTTGTTCTTTAGGACAACATCTTTTTTGTCTTCTCCGCTTATCACCAATCTATTTTCGTCTGCTGGTATTAATTTAACCTCTATACCAGAGTAGATTTTAATGTTTATAAAACTCGAAACATTTACTCTTCTTTCATCTTTTGAAGCAGGAAATGCTTCCTTGTCCTGAGCTTGGGTGGAAAAGGAAGAAAATACAATAATAAAAAGTAGAAACTTTGTCATCTTGTAAGATTGCGTACTATAAATTTAACTATTTATTCTTTTGGTTCACCTAAAACAAAGTCTAATTGTCTTTTTATAAGATCAGCTTTTTTTACACGGATGTTGACAGTATCTCCTAATTGATATATAGCTTTACTTCTTTCCCCAACCAGACGGTGGTTCTTATCATCATATTTAAAGTAGTCTCCTTTTATTTCTGACAATTTTATCATTCCCTCACATTTGTTTTCTATAATTTCCACATACATGCCTCGATCGGTAACTCCTGAAATAACACCTTCAAAACCTATATCTATTTTATCCTCCATAAATTTCACTTGCATATATTTTGTAGAGTCTCGCTCTGCTTTTGTAGCCTGCTGTTCACGTCCAGAAGAATGCGCACAAGCCTCCTCCAAAAACCCGATATTTATTTTTTCTTTACCTGTCAAATAAAACTGTAATAATCGATGAACCAAAACATCTGGGTATCTTCTTATTGGGGAAGTGAAGTGCGTATAGTAGTTAAATGCCAACCCGTAATGTCCTATGTTATCAGTGGTATAAACTGCTTTACTCATGCATCTAATGGTTAAGGTATCAATTAATTCCTGTTCTTTTTTTCCATGGATATCTTTAAGTAACTTGTTGAGGGATTCATTTACGTGCTTGTTTTCTAAATTTAAGTCGTATCCCAGCTTGAATGCAATCGATTTGAGATTGCTTAATTTTTCATTATCAGGAACATCATGAACTCTGTAAACAAATTCTTTATTTTTCTTTTGTTTTCCTATAAACTCCGCCACCCTTTTGTTAGCTAATAACATCAGTTCTTCAACCAGCTTGTGGGCGTCTTTAGACGTCTTAAAAAAAACACTTTCTGGGTTGTTTTCTTTATCTAAATTGAATTTTATTTCTACCCTATCAAAAATGAGGGCACCGCTTTTCATTCTTTTTATTCTGAGTTTTTTGGCTAATAGATTCAATTTAGATATAGCCTCATAAATTTCTTCACTTACTCTGTATTCTTGCTTAGTCAAGGATACATCTTTACTTATATTTTGAGTTTGGTTATCTAACATAAATTGGACCTCTTCATAAGAAAACCTTTGGTCTGATAAGATTACCGTTTTTCCAAACCATTCTTTTTCTATTACCATATTTTCATCTACAGTAAAGACTGCTGAGAAGGTATATTTCTCTTCGTTTGGCCTAAGAGAACATACCCCATTAGACAAAACTTCTGGTAACATAGGTACCACTCGGTCGACTAAGTAAACAGAGGTTGCTCTTTCATATGCTTCCTGATCCAATATACTATTGATAGGTACGTAATGAGAAACATCTGCTATATGAACACCAATTTCATATTTATTATTGCCCAAGGGAACGAATGATAGCGCATCATCAAAGTCTTTTGCTGTGATTGGGTCGATGGTGAAGGTTGTTGTTTTTCTAAAATCTTTTCTCTTAGAAATCTCTTCTTTTTGGGTTCCTACATTTATTTTTTTGGCCTCTTCCTCAACTTCCACAGGAAACTCTTCTGGGAACCCATATTCATGTATTATGCTGTGCATCTCTGTGTTCAGTTGTCCTGGTTTGCCTAAACTTCTTATGATGGTTCCAAAGGGAGAACTCGCTCGGACTGGCCAATCTTTGAATTTTACAATGACCTTGTCGCCATTGTTGTAATCTTTTAATTCCTCTTTTTCAATGAAGAAATCTTTGTGAAGATTGGACGAACGGGTTTTTACAAAACCAAAATCTTTGCTTAATTCTAAAATACCTACATAGTTTTTTTTGGCTCTTTCTGTTACCGATACTACTTCCCCCTCCTTTCTTCCATTTTTTTTGGTTCTCATCACGTACACCGATACAGTATCACCATCCAAGGCGCGTTTGGTATTCTTTCTTGCTATAAAAATGTCTTCCTCTTCCTCGGGCATTAAGAGGTAAGCGTTTCCTGATGAAGTTACTTGAATAACTCCTTCCTTGTTGCTTTTGAGTAGAGATTTAAAAATATATTTTCCAGGAAGGCTTTGTTCTATTCTCTTTTCGCTTTGTAGCTTTCCTAAGGCTTTTATTACTGAATTTCTTTTTTGAGTATCAGTAATATTCAGTTTTGCTGCTATTTGCTTGTAATTGTAAGATTTTTTAGGATTTTCTTTAAAAACTTTAAGAACTTTTCCGTGAATATTTCTATCCGCCTTTTTCTGTTTTGACATTCATTTATTCTATGATACAAATTTAAGTTTTCTTTTTCACTACCACTATTAACTTATCAAAACCCTCAACATAATTTTTCTTTTTTTTAAAGATTATTTTAAAATAATGATGTCTATTATTAAGTGTGAATAGTTAGAACAAAATTTTATCAATAAGCTTTCAGTTCCAAAAGATAAAAAATTACAAACTAGCTGTTTTAATTTGTCACAAGATTAACTTATTATAAGTTAGTCTATTAACCAACATATAAACAACTGTTAAAAAAAGTGTTTGTTGACACTTTATGATGAAAATAGACGAAAATAATGTTGAAAACAAGCGAGAAAGGGTTGAAAAGAACGACACATTTTATGATAAAAATAATTGGAAACCTTGTTCAAAAAGATAAGCAGTACTCATTAAAAAAAAAAGGTTAAATAGAAATAAATATTATCAACATTTAATCAAAACATTAATAAACACCAAAACAGAAAATTTTAACTTTGCAAAAAAAACATGAAAATATCCATAGGAAATGATCACGCAGGTGTAGAGCTCAAAGAAGCGATCATTTCTCATTTAGAGAAAGACAACCACACATTGACAAACCACGGCACAAACTCATCAAATAGTGTAGATTATGCAGATTTTATTCACCCAGTAGCGATGGATGTCCTCAGCGAAAAAGTAAGCATAGGAATCATCATTTGTGGGAGCGGAAACGGCGCGGCCATGACAGCAAATAAACATCAGAAAATAAGAGCAGCCCTTTGCTGGACACCAGAAATAGCAGAACTTTCTCGGCTACACAACGACGCCAACATCATTAGCATACCCGCAAGGTTTGTGAGCAAATTAGAGGCTAAGGAAATGTTAAACGTTTTTCTCTCGACACCATTTGAAGGAGGAAGGCATCAAAAGAGAATTGAAAAAATAGACTGTAGTTAGCTTTGGTTTGGTCATTTAAAAGCTTTGATAAATTAGTAGTTCAGGAACTTTATGACCTTTTAAAACTCAGGTCTGATGTTTTTGTTGTGGAACAAAACTGTATCTACTCAGATCAGGATGACAAAGACCAAGAAGCCATACACGTCTTAGGCTATAAAAGAAACCGGTTGTTGGCTTATGCCAGAATACTACCTATTGGATTAGTAGAAGAAAGGTACACAGTGTTAGGAAGAATTGTGACTCATCAAACAATTAGAGGAATTGGGTTAGGCAAAGAACTAGTTCGCAAAAGCACAGATTATTGTCAACACACACTTAAAGAGTCAAATATTAAAATATCTGCGCAATCACACCTAAAAAACTTTTACCAGAAACAAGGCTTTATAAAAAAGGGTGGAGATTATTTAGAGGATGGAATTCCACATTGCGCTATGATTCTGAGTACAAACGGCTGATCTTTTCAACTAATCGAGCAAAATCTGAAGTGAGAACAGCATTAGAGACCGGTGCACTTCCACAAAAAAGAAACATATAGTAACCAGCCGGTAGGACCTCCAACATGTCATTGTCCATGTTTTTAATTACCGCCCGCATTTGTCTCTTGATGCGATTGCGGTTGTGCGCTAAAAAAACAAACCTTTTAGATACACCTACTCCAATATTAACGCAACTTCTACTTTCTGTATTTTCTGTAAAACGAAGCGCAAGCATACCCGATTTAATAGTCATGCCCTTTTTAAAAATAAGGTCAGTTTCTTTTCTACCCCTGAGTCTTTTTATGTTTTTTAATTCGCTCACTCTGCGTTATAAAAAGTGTTGTTGTCACGATTCACATCGGCCATATAGAAAGTAGGGTCAATTAACACATCAACAATTTCACTCTTGGGCCGACTCAGGACCAGCTGGTATCGCGGGTTTGCCCAGGCCCAGTCTTTGTGAACCACCCATTCAATGTTATAAGGGTTGCTTTTTTCTCCCCTCATCAAAGGAATAGGGATGTAATGAATTTCAGATTTACCATTTTTATAGTTGACTAGAATCTCTAAGGGCATGGGCATCGATCCAATTCTCTCAAGCAGTAAGACTGCTTTACCCTCTCGCTCTTCAACCCCATTAATACTGTAGTCAATGGTGTTTGTAGTTTGCGTCCAGTCCGTCAAATACCACTTCAGTTGAATCCCTGAAATCCGCTCGGCCACGCGGCGAAAATCGTTGGGAACCGGGTGCTTGAACTTAAACTGACGGTAATATTCCTTTAGGGTTTGGACCAAATTTTCTTCTCCAATAATATAACCCAACTGGCTTAGAAAAACAGCTCCTTTGCTGTAGGCCGTTATTTCGTAAGCAAAGTTATAATCATAACGGTTTGCATTGGTTTGCTGCGGCTGTTCCTTTCCTGAATTAGCCAGGTAGAGGTAGTTATTGTAAGTGTTTTCAAGAGGAAAAACATTGTTCTCGTTAAGGATTTTATCTTTTGCAATGGTGGAGATATAGGTCGTAAAACCTTCGTCCATCCACTCGTATTTCATTTCATTTGTTGCTAAGACAAACTGGAACCAAGAGTGGGCCAGCTCATGAGCCGTTACACCAACGAGGCTTCCAAATTCACGCTCTCCAGTAATCAAAGTTAACATGGCGTATTCCATTCCTCCGTCCCCTCCTTGTGCAACAGTATATTGTTTGTAGGGGTAGGCTCCAATGGCTTGGTTGTAAAATCGCATTAGGTCAGCGGTAAGGGGCTGGAGTCTTTTCCATCTTTCGTTGTACAGCGGGTTGTCTTTGTAAAAAAAATGTAAGTCAACACCATTAGGGCCAGGGTATATATCGTGAATGTATTCAGGGTCTGCAGACCAGGTAAAATCGTGAACTTGAGGAGCGATAAAATGCCATTTCAATTTTCTTTTTTTGGCCTTTCCTTTTTTATTGCTGTAACCATGGCCCACCCGTTTGGGGTTTTGTAAATATCCAGAGGCAGCCACAGTATAGTCTTTGTCTAAAGTCAAAGTAACGTCAAAATTTCCCCATACACCGTGGAACTCTCTCCCCAAATAAGGCTCTGCGTTCCAGCCTTCATAATCATACTCTGCAATTTTAGGGTACCATTGCGCCATCGATAAAGCAACTCCCTCAACAGAGTTTCTCCCAGCCCGTCTTATCAGCTTAGGAACTTGGCCCTCAAAGTCCAGAGTCAAAAGGGTGCTTTCTCCAGGAGCCAGTGTAGCTGATAAACTCACTTCCAAGATGGTCTCAGAGAGCTCGTGTTTTAACAGGGCACCGTCCTGCTTTAGGTTGGAGATATTTAAAAAGCCTATTTCCTCTTTTTTTAATTCGTCGAGATCCACCTTGAATCGTCCGTTTTTGTCTTTGCCATTTTTTACTCTGATTGCCATTTGACTTCCTGGCTGAAAGGCATTGAAATACAGGTGATAGAACACTTTATTTAGGCTGTCTGGAGAGTTATTGGTGTAAAGTAATTCTTGATACCCAGAGTATTGAAAGGATTCAACATCCATATCGACAGTCATTTTATAATCTGCAGCTTGCTGCCAGTAGTTCTGAGATTGTACAAAAGCGCAGCAAAAAATTAGAATAATAAGGTAAAGTTTTGTTTTCATTTCTTATAAGATTTACTAGATGCGTAGATAAGAGCGTTATAGAGGTTTATGGTTTTCCCAGAGGCGGAAAGGGACCTCGGATTTACCAATGTTTCCCCCTCTGGGCTTTTTAGCGAGGGGTACATGGGGAGGCCAGAATCCATGAGTATTCTTTTTACTTGAAAGGCTTTGAGTTTTGGAAAGAACGATCTGATTATTGTCGCTACTCCTGCTGCGTTTGGTGCCGCCATTGAGGTTCCGCTATAAAAATCATATTCTTCGTTGGGTACGATCGACCAAATCTTATCCCCAGGCGCAAATACATCTACGTTAACTCCGCCGAAGTTGGAAAACGAAGCGACCTGTTCTTCGTTATAAGAATAATCAGCGGCACCCACAGTAAGAAGGTTAGAGAACAACTCTGTCTCGTTTTCCTCGTCAGTTATATAAGTTTTTTCCATTCCAGGGTCTATATTTTTTGCGCTATTCCCTGCGGCGTTAATAATCAGCACATCATTTTTTTCAGCATGCCTAACAGCCGCCCAAACCCAATCCTTGTGAGGGGAATAGCCCTTTCCAAAGCTCGTATTTATTATTTTGGCCCCATTGTCCACAGCATACCTAATGGCCAGCGCAATATCTTTGTCGTATTCATCTCCATCCGGAACGGCCCTCAAAACCATTATCTCGACACCTTCAAAATCACTTTTGTTTCCGGGGTTGTTGTTTTGTATTGCAGCTATGATACCCGACACATGGGTGCCATGGTTGGCAGCTTCTTTATCGGGTCCAATGACATTGGGATTACCATACTGGGTGTCGTTGATATCATCTGGGTCATCTCCGACCACTTTTCTTCCGTCAAAGGCGATATTATAATGTGCATTTATTCCAGCTTGCGCTCTTTCCAGATAGATTTCCAATTTAGATGCAGTCAAAAGGTTTTCCTCCAAAAACCTTTTGAATATCAGCGCTTCCATGAGTGCAAATGTCTTTGGAGAATAACTCTCAACCTCTTCTAAGGTATAATTTTCTTTTTTCAGGGTCGATTTAATGACGCTATCGGATTCTTTTATTTGAGCCAACATGTCTTGGACGCTAACGACCTCATGCTTTTTGCTTTCTAAATTATTTAACCTCTTCTCTTCGAAATTTTTATAAGCTTCGGAATCTGGCTTTTCTTTTTTCTGCAATCTTACCGACTCCATGTTTTCAAGATTTGCTGCGCCCAAAAAATTCCAACCATGGAGGTCGTCTACAAATCCATTATTGTCATCATCGATATTGTTATTGGGCACCTCACCACGGTTAATCCATACTACCTCCTGAAGCAGGGGGTGTTCTATATCGACTCCGGAATCTATAACTGCTACGATTACTTTTTCTCCCTTTTGATCTTTTATCAACTCAGCGTGGGCACGCGCAACACTCATTCCTGCAATACTGTCATTGCGCAAGTCCATTAGTGGCCAAAACCTTCTTTCATCTTCTCCCAAGGATTCCTTTTTGTTGTGATTCAGAAGCGGAGCTCCTAGGGGTTCTCCAACAAATTTGTAGCCACCACAGGAGATGACCAATAAGCTGTTAAGTAAAAGGTATATAATTCTCAATTGAAATAGTTGTTCAGATTGTATTTTTCATTCATTCTTACGCCTTTTTCTGTTTTTTGAAGAGATATCAATTCGTGATTTGGGTCGTGTTCCATAAACAACAAGATACCTTCTTCAACAGCGCGATTTAAGAATTGAGTTTTTTCTTTCATGCTTAAAAGTGGTCGGGTGTCATAGCCCATAATATATGGAATGGGGAGGTGGCCAGCGGTAGGGATAAGGTCCGCTGCGAAAACAAGGGTGGCCCCCTTATATTGGATCAACGGTAGCATTTGCTTTTCAGTATGACCATCGACCAAAACGATATCGAATCCCAATGGGGTATTTGATAAAATTAAATCTTTTCCCTCAAGAAGCTTTAGCTGACCACTTTCCTGCAAGGGCAAAATATTTTCCGGCAAAAAAGAAGCTTTTTCTCTTGCATTGGGAACAGTGGCCCATTGCCAGTGATCTTTGTGTGACCAATATACAGCATTTTTAAATGCGGGCTCAAGCACCTCATTCTTTTCTTTTTCCACCGCACCTCCGCAATGATCAAAGTGAAGGTGTGTTAGGAAAACATCTGTTATATCCTCTTTGTGGAAGCCTTTCTCCGCCAATGAATTTTCTAAGGTATCCTCTCCCCAACGGTCATAGTAACCAAAGAATTTTTCACTTTGTTTATTTCCCATGCCAGTGTCGATCAATGTGAGCCTGTCTCCATCTTCTATCAGCAAAGAACGACTGCACATCTCAATCCTATTGTTGGCGTCTGCGGGGTTGGTTTTTTCCCACAAAGGCTTGGGGACAACACCAAACATTGCGCCACCATCCAATTTAAAATTACCACAAGCAATAGAATGAAGTTCCAATATTTTACAATTTGACTCGTGTTAGATACATATCGGAGGTCATGTAGAGATATTCGAATTTGGTGTCAAACGCACAATTTGCAGACCGCTCTTCTGTTCTGATGGTGCCGAGGTGCCTTCCTTCTGGGGTAATCACCAAAACACCCCCTGGACCCGTGGAGAAAACCGTTCCGGAAGAGTGTACTTTTAAGCCGTCAAAACTTCCTACATTGTTTTTGGAAAGTTCATCTCCATCGAAGAAAACCCTGCCGTTTTCAACACCATCAGGAACAATATCATATGCCATAATCCTGGGGCTACTTCTATCAGAAATGGCTACATAAAGTGTTTTTTGGTCGTTTGAAACCGCCACTCCATTGGGGCGCGTCAGGTCTTTGACCACCAAGGACAATTCTCCAGAATCGGTAAGTTTGTAAACTCCATTAAAAGGCAATTCTTTCATTGGATCTTGGTCTCCCTTGGGCAAACCATAGGGAGGGTCAGTAAAATACAAATCCCCATTTTTGGCATAAACCAAATCATTGGGACTGTTGAAATGTTTCCCTTGATATTTTCCCACTACTGTGGTAAAGCTCTTTTTGTCCCAGCCGTGTA
>PBCE01000029.1 GCA_002716845.1 Flavobacteriaceae bacterium
CAGGGCGGGATCAACCCAACCAAGTGGCGAGGGAATCAAAAAAATCTCTGGGATTTTCAGCATGTAACCAATGTCCTGCATTCTTAATGGATGTAATATTGGCCTTTGGAAATAATCGTTTAATTTCCTCATGGTCTGAGTCCGTATTTATGTAGTTGGAATTTTCCCCCTGAAAAAACAGGTTGGGCTTTACAAATTGTTTATCTGATGCTATCGAGGCGCCGATGCTTTCAGCTGCATTTTTCAACACAGCAATATTGGGTCGAAGTCCTAGTTTTCCTTCTTCAATCCAGTAAAGATTTTTGAGTAAAAACTGACGGACACCAATTTCAGTGACAAATTTTTCAAGGTGAAGACCAGCAGCAGCCCGTGAGGACAAGACTTTAAAATCCATGGTGCTTAAACCTGCCAATATCTTTTGGTGGTGGGGGGCATAGTATTTCGGTGCAATGTCCACCACGACCAGTTTATCTATCCGATGGGGATTTTGCAACGCAAAGCTCATGGCTGTTTTTCCTCCCATGGAATGACCCAAAACAATGGCATCCTCCAAGTAGTGGAAATCCATATAGTGCAGTAAATCCTGCACCATTAGCGGATAACTAAACTGATCGCTCCAAAAACTTCTTCCGTGGTTTCGTGCATCTACTAAATGAACACAATATCCGTTTTGCGCTAAATTTTTGGCATGTGTTTTCCAATTGTCACCCATACCCAAAAAACCGTGTAGGATGATAAAGTTACGGGCGCCAGACCCAATGATATTGGAATACAATTTGGTCATGAGGAAAGGCGTTGAAGGTATAAGGGTATTACATTTTCAAAACCTAAATAAAGGGACTCACTCATAAGGGCATGACCAATAGAAACCTCCAGTAGATTGGGAATATTTTGTTTAAAAAAAGCGGTGTTTTCCAAATTCAAATCGTGACCTGCATTTATACCTATTCCTAATTTGTTTGCGACATTGGCGGCAAGAGTATAAGGAGCTACTGCTTTTACTGGGTCGTTTTTAAAGTGTTGGGCATAGGCTTCGGTGTAAAGCTCAATTCGATCTGTACCTGTATTTTTGGCACCTTCGACCATTTTTTCAATGGGGTCAACAAAAATGGAGGTTCGAATTCCATGGCTTTGAAACCCCTGGATGACCTCCATCAGAAAAGCTTTGTGTTTAATTGTATCCCAACCGGCATTGGATGTGATGGCGTCCTCTGCATCTGGTACTAAAGTCACCTGGTCTGGTTTGATCTGGGTCACCAAATCAATGAATTTAGGAATCGGATTTCCTTCGATGTTGTACTCTGTTGTCAATACCGTTGGCAATGCCAGTGCGTCATCGTACCGAATATGCCGCTGATCGGGTCTTGGGTGGATCGTAATCCCCTGGGCACCATATCTTTGTAAGTCTTTGGCCACTTCAAGTAAATCGGGGACATTACCCCCTCGAGAATTTCTCAGCGTAGCTATTTTGTTAATGTTTACACTTAGTTGGGTCATGATTATTTTTTTAGCACATAAAATTAACGACTATTGGTGGCATCTACTAAATTTCAATGATCAAAAGGCAAGCCCGATAAAGTTTTGTAATTTTACAACTTAACCTTATGGGATGAAAATCGCTATTTTTTGTGCTTTTGATACGCCTGCAACCATAGAATTTGCTAAAGCTACCGTCGACTATTTGGATAAAAAAGGGCATGAATTGACAGTGGACCAGCGCTTGATGCATCAATGGTTAGAGAAAGTAAAAGATTTTGAGACTTTCGATGCTGACGCTACCTTAAGTAAAGACTGCAAATACCTTTTTTCCATTGGTGGAGACGGTACCCTACTGCGATCCATCCCTTTTGTTAAAGATACTGAAATCCCTATTTTAGGGATCAACACAGGTCGCTTAGGTTTCTTAACCAGTCTTCAAAAAGAATCATTGAATGAGGCTTTAGATAAATTTTTTGACAAGAAATTTAGCTTGGTAAAAAGGAGCTTATTGGAAGTGGAACTGTCCCCGACTTCTGCTGAAGAGATCAAATTTGGTTATGCCCTCAATGAAATCAGTATCAACAGAAAGAACACGACTGCGATGTTGAGCATTGCGACGCAAATAGACCTAGAATACCTGACCACCTATTGGGCAGATGGACTAATCATCGCAACTCCTACGGGTTCAACGGGCTATTCCCTGAGCAGCGGCGGCCCCATACTGATCCCTGAAACCAAAGGAATTGTTCTCAACCCTATTGCCCCCCACAATCTAAATATTAGACCTCTGGTCGTTCCTGAAAAAGCAGAAATACAAATTAGTGTGGAAGGCAGAGGAGAGGACCACCTCCTCTCATTAGACTTCAGGATTTTCACCTTGGCCAACGGCACACAGATCAACATCAGAAAAGCTCCGTTTTCTGTGTTTACTGTTGAATTGAAAGGTGATAATTATTTTAAAACACTTAGGGACAAACTTTTTTGGGGTTATGACGCCAGAAACAGGCAATAATTCTTCCATTTATTAGTTTAGAAAGATGGGTGCAATTAACTAAAATTATACCCCTACCCTGCTACTCCTAAATTAAAATGAAAAGACTGTGGCTGCATATTGTTATACTTTGTTATTCCCTAAATGCCAAAGGGCAGTTTCATGAATTAGGCCCTTTTTTGGGGGCAGGAAATTATATCGGTGAAATCGGTTCTACTTTTTTTGTGTATCCAGAAAATCCTGCATTTGGATTGGTCTATAAATGGAATCGTACTACGCGATATTCCCTGCGTGCGAACGCCATGTTTATGAACATCAAAAAAAGCGATTATTCCCCGGTGGACAATGCCAGGTTTAACCGACAACTTCGGTTTTCAAATTCCATAATGGAATTTTCTGTTGGCACAGAGATTAACTACATAGATTTTAACCTTCACGGCGGGGAGCGATTGTGGAGTCCCTATTTGTTTTTAGGCATAGGATACATCCGTTATGATTTATTTTATCACGATCCCCTCACTCTTAAAAATGTTGAATATGGTAAGGGAGGGGAAATAACATTCCCGGCTATCGTGGGGGTAAAAACCAATATATCTCCCTATGTGGTATTGGGTCTAGAAATTGGTGCCCGCTATACGCTAACAGACAATATTGACGGTAGCGCTCCAGAGACTGAGACAAATATTCCAAATAATTTAATGTTTGGAAATATGAACAATAATGACTGGTATGTGTTTACAGGTTTAACAATTTCATTTACCTTTGGCGATCTGCCGTGTTATTGTAAAGAATGATGATAAGCGACTCAAAAAATGATATGCCAAAACATCTTGCCATAATTATGGATGGAAACGGCCGTTGGGCTGAAAAAAAAGGTAAAAACAGAATTCAAGGGCACTCCCACGGGGTTAAAGCAGTTCAGGAAGTGGTGGAGGAAGCCGTTCAGCTCAACATCCAATATCTAACGCTCTACGCCTTTTCAACCGAGAACTGGAGGAGACCCCAAGAAGAAATAGGTATTTTGATGAAGCTACTGGTAAGTACCTTGAAAAGCGAATTTCAAAAACTTCTCAAGAACCGAATAAAATTAAATGTGATTGGGAACATGCATGAACTTCCTGCCTTCGTCCAGAAAGAGTTGGAATATGTAGTGGAGCACACCCAAGATAACAATGAAATGACTTTGACGTTGGCTTTGAGTTATGGCGGAAGGGAAGAACTTTCCAATGTCTTTAAACAGCTGGCGAACAAAGTTAAAAATAACATAATTTCTCCCGAAAAAATTGACCAATCCATTATTAATGAGCATCTTTATACACAAAATTTGCCAGATGTGGATTTGCTGATTCGCACCAGTGGAGAAAAAAGAATCAGTAACTTTTTGTTGTGGCAGATCGCCTATGCCGAATTATATTTTTCTAAAGTACTTTGGCCTGATTTTAGAAAAAAACACTTGCATAAAGCAATAATGAGTTACAAAAAAAGAGAGCGCAGATTTGGAAAGACAAGTAAGCAACTTCTTGATTAAATTAACACATCCATTTTACAGCTGTCTATGCACCATCTTCTTTTTGGGTGCTTTTTCTGTGCATGCGCAAAATCTTGATCAATACGTTAAGGGAAAGCTCTACACCTTGGATACCATTACTGTTAGTGGTATCAAAACCTTCAGTGATCAAACGGTAATTTCATATAGCCAATTGCGAAAAGGGCAAAAAATCAATATCCCAGGTGATGAAATTAGTAGTATAATCAGCAAATTGTGGGGTTTACAATTGTTCAGCGACATCAATTTTTACATTACCGAAATCAAAGCCGACCGGGTTGCTTTAGAAATAGAAATAGAAGAACTGCCATCGCTGAGCGAAGTAAAAATCAATGGGCTAAAAAAGTCGAAAATTGAGCCACTGATCAATGAGACAGAATTGGAAGCAGGAAAAAAGCTATCGGAAAGCTTCTTGACCAATACCAAGAACTACATTGTCAACAAATTCCAAAAAGACGGTTACCTCAACACCAAAGTGGTTTTAAATACCATAAAAGACACCACCAGTGCCAATACTTTTAAAATGGTCGTTAATGTAGATTTGGGGGAAAGGGTAAAAATTAGTGAAATTAACTTTGAAGCAAATGAAGTATTTAGCGATAAAAAACTGCGCTCAAAACTTAAAAAAACCAAAAAGAAGTTTCCTTTACGATTCTGGAAAAAATCAAAATTTATAAAAGAAGAATTTAACGAGGACCGGCAAAATTTATTGGATTTTTACAAAGAAAAAGGATACAGAGATGCCAGAATAATAAGAGATACCTTGATCAAAGACGGCGACAATGCCATTACCCTCAACTTTGATTTGGAGGAGGGGAACCGATATTACTTTGGTGATATCACCTTTTTGGGGAATTCTGTTTTCAATGACTATCAACTAAGCCAAGTTTTGGGCCTCCAAAAAGGAGACCCCTATGATGGTGTTTTACTGAAAAAACGGATTCAGGATCAGAAACCAGACGCCAACGATCTGACCAACCTATACCAGAATAACGGTTACTTATTTTCAAATATCAACGCTGTTGAGATAAGTGCTGAAAATGATACAATCAATTTTGAAATTAGGGTTACTGAAGGAAAACTCGCCAGCTTTAATAAAATATCGGTTAAGGGTAATACCAAAACCAACGATCATGTAATCTACCGGGAGCTGAGAACCAAACCAGGTGAATTGTACAGTAAAGACATGGTAGTAAGAACGGTAAGGGAGCTGGGGCAACTGGGCTTTTTTGATGCTGAAAACATCAATCCCGATTTTAAAAATGTTGACTCAAATGCAGGAACCGTTGACATTGAATACGGGTTGACCGAAGCTGGTGCCAGCCAAATTGAGCTCCAAGGGGGTTACGGTGGCGGTGGTTTTATCGGTACCCTAGGGCTTTCGTTCAACAACTTTTCGCTTAAAAATATTTTCGATTTAGACACCTACAAGCCCCTACCTATGGGCGATGGGCAGAGTTTAAGTTTACGACTTCAGGCCAGCCAATTTTACAGCACCTACAGTTTTAGTTTTGCAGAACCCTGGTTGGGCGGAAGGCAACCTGTACAGTTTTCAACCTCTTTTTCACATACCATTCAATACCGTTATGATTTTCTTACTGCGCGGGCAGATAAAAGTCAATATTTTCAAATCAGTGGATTGTCATTGGGGCTCGCAAAGCGCCTAAAAGTTCCCGACGATTTTTTCACGCTCTCTCAATCCATCGGATACCAATACTACGACTTGAACAATTATTATACCGGGCTCTTTACCTTTGGTGATGGTAGTGCCAATAACTTGAGTTACACCGTAGCGTTATCGAGAAACAACACCTTTACCAATCCCATTTTTCCTGTAGGGGGGTCAAAGTTTACACTCAGCGGAAAATTCACGCCTCCATATTCATTGATCAATGGAACAGATTTTAGCAATCTGGAAGGTCAAAAAGAATTTCAATTGTTCAATGGCGAGCCCGACACGGCAAAAATAGACCAAGAAAAATTCCGCTGGTTGGAGTACTACAAAGTAAAATTTAATGGAGAATGGTACTCTACCATTATTGGCAAACTGGTACTGAAAGCCCAAACCGATTTTGGTTTTATCGGCGCTTACAATCAGGAGCGGGGCAATATTCCTTTTGAAAGGTTTTATCTTGGAGGGGATGGAATGCAAGGTTATGCTTTAGACGGAAGAGAGAACATAGCCCTAAGAGGTTATAAAAATCAGGCGCTCTCCAGCAGGGATGGATCTTTGCTGTACAACAAGTTTACCATGGAATTGCGTTATCCCATAACCCTCAAACCAAGTGCATCGATATTTGCACTTTCATTTTTGGAATCTGGGAATGGATATGACAGTTTTAGGGATTTTAACCCTTTTAATTCAAAACGATCCGCTGGATTTGGAGTTAGAATTTTTATGCCTGCTTTTGGGTTACTGGGAATAGATTTTGGACACGGTTTCGACAACCCCAACCCCAATATCCAACAACCTAATGGATGGGAAACCCACTTTGTCATCGGACAGCAGTTATAATTATTCCAACAACCCACTAACTAAAATAAACTCTATAATATTTCGTTAACAAGGTAGAACTTATAAATCTTGACCTTTTTAACATCGATTAAAATGACCAAAAGAAACCTACTCTTATCGCTTCTGTTTTGTGTATTGTCACTGGAAATATTCGCCCAGCGTGGTGCGCGGATTGCCTATATAGATATGAATGTTATTTTAAGTCAAAACAAAGAGTTCAGCACCGCAAATCAGTTACTGGATCAGAAAATCGCACAGTGGAAAAAGGAAATTGAACTTAAAAAAACACTGCTCAAACGTATTGAAGATGAGTTAGCCGTTGAAAAAGTTTTATTAACCCCGGAACTCATCGCAGACCGAGAGCTTGAAATAAGAGACTTTGCCGCAGAAATTATCCTACTTCAAGAACAAAGATTTGGCCCGAATGGTGATATGATGATTCAAAAAAATCAGCTATTAAAACCAGTCCAAGACCAAGTACTCAGCATCGTTCAAGACATTGCTAAAGAAAGGAAATACGACTTTGTCTTCGACCGATCTTCTGATATAATTATGTTGTATTCAGTAAAAAATTACGATATTAGCGACTTGGTTCTGCGAAGGATACAAGTCCAAGAAAGGATCAAAGAAAGAAAAGAAAAAATAAATTCCTCTAAAAAAGTTTTAGACGGATTAAGTGATTAAAAACAAATACTACTCTAATGAAAACGATCAAAAAAATCTTGTTGCCCCTATTTTTTTTGTTGGCACCTTTTGCTGTTGTAAATGCCCAGGCTAAAGTTGCTCACATTGAAGTTCAGAAGTTAATTAGTGAAATGCCGGAGGTGATTGCCGCGCAAAAAGAATTAAAAAAACTGGAGGATTCCTATACTGTAGAATTGGAAAACACTTACAAAGAGTTCCAAACCAAAGCACAGGACTATGCTGCTGTTGCTGCCAACCAAACTGAAATCACAAACGAAGCCAGACGAAAAGAGTTGGAAAGCATGCAAAAAAACATTCAAGAATTTCAGCAAACCGTTTCTCAGGATTTACAGAAGAAATCCGTAGACATGATGCAACCTCTGATTGAAAAAGCCAAAGAAGCCATTGATAGGGTAGCGTCAAATATGGGCTACGATTATGTTCTTGATTCTTCTAATGGAGGAAGTGTTATCATTGCCAAGGGCAAAGACATCATGGCGGAAGTAAAAAAAGAACTAGGGTTTTAACCCCCCTTTACTGAACAATTCACAAACTCCCTTTACAGGGAGTTTTTTTCCTACTTGAACCAGGAAGCATATTGCATATAATTTTTTGCGATGCTTTCAATTTCTCCCTTTTGCAGTTTGGGACTGATATCTTTTATTTTCTTGGCTGGAATGCCTGCAAAAATACTGCCCTCGGTAACCCTTATGTTTTATGCAAAACACCCCCGCTACAATAATCGAATTTGACACTACGATACTGTCATTCATAATGATACTTCCCATTCCAACCAATAACTTGTCTTTTATTGTACAACCGTGAACAATAGCGTTGTGACCTGTAGAAACATCATCACCGATATAGGTGGCGGACTACTCATAGGTGCCGTAAATCACTGCACCATCTTGAATATTGAAGCGGTTTCCGATATGAATACCATTTACATCCCCCTTACCACTGCTTGATACCAAACGGAACAATCGTCACCTATTATGACCTCGCCGATAAGAGTGGCATTCTCAAAAAAAATTATTATCGTGTTTGGGAGTAAAACCTCTGACCTATCTAATCAACATATTTTTCACTTTGTGTTTTAAAATATAAAAATGATTCTTAAGAACCTTGGGTTTCTTATTTTAGTAGTAGTTTTACCAAATTTGTAAAAAAAATGAACAAGATCAGCGTAATCGCCAGCTGTAAAAAAGGTGCCTCTATCGCCAAATTCATTATCAGCCCACCTTTGAATATTTCGACTTCAAAGACCTATATCAATATTGATCAAGCTACCAATGCACCATTGGTAAAACAACTCTTTTACCTTCCTTTTGTTAAAAAGGTGGGGTTAGTAAACAGTACC
This sequence comes from Flavobacteriaceae bacterium, assembly GCA_002716845.1. Lineage (GTDB taxonomy): Bacteria > Bacteroidota > Bacteroidia > Flavobacteriales > Flavobacteriaceae > UBA8316. The sequence continues at coordinate 8,576 of PBCE01000029.1, forward strand.
CTGATCGTTGAGCGATTCGATATTTTAGAATGGGAAGAAGTAATCGAAGAGGTTGCTAAACAGATTGAAGATTACTTAAATGAGGATGGTGTGGTGCTTGAAGAGGAGAAAAAAATTACAAATTCCCCAATCACTGTGTATGCGGAAAGCACACCAAACCCCTCAGCGATGAAGTTTGTAGCCAATAAAAAAATTACAAAACAAACCATTTCTTTTGAGAATATAGATGCTGCCAATGATGCCCCAATGGTAAAAGCAATTTTTAATTTCCCTTTCGTCAAAGAGGTTTTTTTGGATGAAAACTATATCTCTATCTCCAAAAATGAAACGGTTGAATGGGAGGAAGTGGTCATGGAAATAAGAGAATTTATAAAATCTTATTTGGAAGAAGCAAAAACCATTTTAGGGGATTCTTATACAAAAGCCATGGGCGCCTCCTCCACTACCTCCAGTGCAATATTGACGGATACCGAAAATGAAATTGTAAAAATTTTAGAGGAGTATGTAAAGCCTGCCGTCGCCTCTGATGGTGGAAATATTATTTTCGATTCCTATGAAGATACCGAAAAAAGTGTCAAGGTAGTGCTTCAAGGTGCGTGCAGCGGATGCCCGTCTTCTACGTTTACTTTAAAAAATGGTATTGAAAATATTCTTAAAGAGATGTTGCCAGGTAAAGTTGAGAAAGTAGAGGCGGTAAACGGTTAAATCAAACCCCTTTTTTCTTGGCTGTGGTATAGAAATCTTTGAGGTAGAAAGGTTCGAAATAGGCCACATCTTCAAATTCTTTTTTTTGATAGGACTGCCAAGCCAGTCCAACCATCTCCTGAGCTGAAGGATAAACGATATCTGTGCGGTACTGAATATTAGGCGCAAAGAGTTCGTTTTGGCACTTAAGCGCTCCCTCTCCCATAAATATCCATGGAATATCATTTGGGAATGCCTCAAAACTGTTGGAGGTAATGACCTCATTAAAAGTAGGTTTTACAAGCTGTTTATTTTCATCCAGTACCATTACATAGACTTCCATTCTCCGGGCATCAAACATGGGAAACAAAAATGCCTTTTCAAGCGCGCTGTACTTTTCAGAAAGAATCTGAAGGGAATTGATCCCCATCAAAGGCAGGTCTAAGGCAAAGCAAATTCCCTTTGCTGCAGCCACTCCAATTCTAAGTCCTGTATAGGAACCTGGTCCTTTACTGACGGCAACTGCATCAAGGGCCTCCATCTCAATATTGGCTTCTTGCAGCGCCTTTTGAATAAAAACGTGTAGCTGTTCACTTTGACTAAAGTTCTCTGCATAAAGCTCCTTCAAGGCGACCAGTGATCCCGACTTTCCAATCGCAACAGAACAATTCTTGGTTGCTGTCTCTATGTGTAGTATATAACTCACCTCACAAAAATAAAAAATTGAATGCTTCCAGGGTCAACTAGTTTTGAAAAAACCCTAAAGAGAAATGGTAATTCCAAAGTAGAACTCTAAAACTTTTATTTTAAAAATATAATCGAATTTGGCACGAACCACATCCGAAGCAGCGGTTTCGTAGCGTTGTTTGATCTGACTAAAATCGAAGGTATTCATCACCCCTGCTTCATATCGGTTGATTGCGTCTTTATAAGCTCTTTTTCTCGCCAATACTGTCTTCTCGGCAGCTTCATAAAATTTAAATGCCCCCTGAGCATCGTTAAAGGCCTGATTAATGGTGGTCTCCAAATTAAGCTTATCTTGCTCGAATTGGTTTTGAGAACGAAGTAAATTAACTCTTGATCGCTCAACATTATTACGCGCCGAATTACCGTTAAAAATGGGAATATTTATGCGCAACCCAATATTGTGACCTGCATTCCTATCGAATTGGGTTCCAAAAGGAATGGGGCCCACCACGTCAGTCCCCTCTACTGTCCTGAGAACTTGATCTCTGGTGGTGGAAACAAATCCAATGGGCACATCGCTAAAAGCGCCGTTGCCAATGAGACGGTCAGCGTAAGAGACCCGTGTATTGTATCCATAAAATGCGGAAAGACTGGGCTGTAAAGATCCCTTTGCCAAATCTATATCGCGTTCTGCAATCGAAATATTGGTAATGGAAAGTTTGATGTCATTTCTGTGAGTCAGTGCCTTTTCAAATATATCCTTGGGCTTTTGAAAAAGAATCTGCCCCATAGGCGCATCAATATCTATCGTCACCACATCAAAGTTTTCGTAATCAGTGATGAGGAGCATTTGCGCCAGATTGATTTTGGAAAGTCTAAAATTATTTTCTGCAAAAATAACGGATTGTTCCTGAGCAGCGATGGTCGCTTCAATTTCTAATAAATCGTATTTGACCATGGTCCCCGCCTCGATCATTTGTTGGGTACGCTCAGCGTCTTGTTGACTGATTTCAAGCTGTGCTTTTTGAACCGAGAGGATTTCAATGTTAAAAAGTATCTGGAGATAGGCATTAGCGACCATCAACTGCACATCATCTTTCATGTCCTCTAATTGATACTGACTGGCCAACAGCGATAAGTTGGCCCTATACAATTGATTGAAATTACGATATCCGTTAAATATATTCATATTCACACTGGCCCCCATCGAAGTAAATTGTGTGGTTTGATTTTCTAAAGTTCCACGGGTTATGTCTTGGTTTAAACCAATGTTCCAAGAGTGACTGGCTTGGGCGTTTAACGAGGGTAAAAAATTCCCCTTGGCATCGCTTTTGTTTATCTCAGCGTCTTGATAGCGAAGTTCACTCTGCTTTATGGTTATATTTTTTTCCAATGCCATGGTAACACATTCCATAAGGGTCATGGGTTGCTTTTGGGCCAATGCCAGTTGACCAAAAATTAACATCCCTAAATAAAAGAACCGATTTCGTTTCATAGGTGGTAACATTAATTATTGGATTCCTCTTCTTCTCCGATTTTTATGGGCTCGGTCTTGTTCCAAACTTTTATCTCATCCTCCATTTCTATCCCCGATATGACCTCTACATTAATTCCGTCTGAAATCCCTACTTCAATGTCTTTTCTTTCAAATTCGCCTACATCATTTTTTATCTCAACAAAGGGATCATTGGTAACTTTATCAAATTGCAATAAGGCCTCTGAAATAGCCATTATACTGTCTTTTTTTTCCAATACTAGAGAGGCGTTAGCACTGTACCCCGCCCTGATAAATACAGAATCATTTAAATAAACATCCCCTTCGATTTTGAATTGAACCGTTCCATCCTCTTCGTTTCCTTTGGGGGCTATAAACTTTAATTGCGCATCAAAAGATTCATCTTCTATGGCACCCAAGGTAACCTTTAAGGGCATCCCAATGATCAATTTAGCCACTTCAGCCTCGTCAACTTTACCTTCAAATATCATTTTATTCAGATCCGCCACCGTTGCAATGGTGGTTCCCGCATTGAAAGTATTACTCTCAATAACCTGGTCTCCCTCCTTTATGGGAATTTCTAAAACGGTTCCCGGAACAGTTGCCCGAATATTGGTATTGGCAATAGAGGAGCCCCCGGCAGATCCTAATTTTATGATCTGTAGATCGGTTCTTGCATTTTCAACATTTTGCTGGGCTTGATCATAATTCAATTTGGCATTGTCGTACTCCCTTTTTGATATGATTTCTTTTTTGAAAAGCGTTTCATTTCTTTTGAATTCCACCTCTGCATTTTTTAATAAGATTAATGTATTGGACAGTCTTCCTTTAGCGGAATTCAACGCCTGTTCATTGGGAACCACCTTAACCTTGGCAAGCAGATCTCCATTGGAGACTAAATCTCCCTCTTCAACGTACAGTTCCTTAATAATTCCAGAAATCTGTGGTTTTATTTCGACCTCATCCTCAGGAATTACTTTTCCTGTCACCACTGTTTTCTTTTCAATATTTTGAATTGAGGCCAACTGAACATCATATTCTATTAATGCTTTACTGTTGGTTTTAACAAAATAGAGCGTGGCTAAAATGGCTCCTAAAACCAATATTCCGAAGGCAAAATATTTTAAAATTTTCATGTTCTAATGTTTCAATTATTCTTCTCTAAGTGCGTCTATGGGTTTTATACTCACCGCCCTTTGGGCAGGTATTAATCCGATGAGGGTTCCCAAGGCCACCATAGTGACCAAAGCACCAATAACGTAGGGTATGGGTACAGTAGGGTTGGTGTAGGGATAATCGGTGATTCCACGGGTCATAAAATTGATAATGGCCAGCACTGCAGCACCAAGGATAATACCGATGATTCCTGCGATGGTGGTTAAAAAAACCGATTCTAATAAAATTTGTATTCTGACTTCTCCTGGTGTTGCTCCCAGTGCTCGCCGCACGCCTAACTCCTTGGTGCGTTCTTTTACGGATATCAACAGAATATTCCCGATTCCAATTACACCTGCTAAAATTGTGGCCAACCCCACTACTAGCGACAAAAAAGTCATTCCGTTGGCAAAACCGCTGATGCGATTGAATAACTCACCAATATTGAAGGACCCTATTGCACGTTCGTCTTCAGGGGATATTCTATGAATTTTCTTTAAAACGGCTTTTACCTTTTTTTCTACATCAACGACATCGGCATCGGGATATGCAGCGATGGTAAACCAGTCCAATTTATCTCCGGTATTGTATAAGTTTCTAAAAGTATTGAAGGGAATAAAAATATCACCATCACTTTCAAAACCACCTCCTTCGATGTACTTGTGGACCCCAATTACCTGAAAAAAAACGTTGTTGATTCTTATGTATTTACCCAAAGGTTCCTCGTATTCTTCAAAGAGCTCCTCCTTGGTTCGTTCGCCAATCACGCAAACTTTTCTCTCGTTTTTTTGATCTTGCTCGTTAATGAACCTGCCTCCTTTGTATATTTTTTTAGTTGATATTTTGGTGTATTCTGGGAAGTCTCCATAAATATTATAGGTAGAGGATTTATCTTTGAAAACGACACTTGCAGGGGGACTGCCTCCAAAAACTCCGCGAGCACTTCTTGGAGCTATATATTTAATTTCGGGAATCTGCATCTTCAAATCATTGACATTAGAGATTGTAAACCGTGGATTCCTGCCCACTTTAAAACCTGCGTAGGGGACACTGGTCTTTCTCGGCCAAACAAACATAGAGTTCATAGCCATGTCCTGAAATTCACGTTCAAATCCATTGTCGAGTCCCTTGGCGGCTCCCGCGAGGGTGATGTAAATAAAAATCCCCCACAAAACCCCGATCACGGTAATTATGGTACGCGTTTTGTTCTTGGCAATAGAACCAAATATTTCTTGCCAGGTATCTAAGTCAAATAGTACTTTGAAGCTATTCATCTCGTAGAGCAACTATGGGTTTTATGCTTGCGGCCCTTTTTGCCGGAATATACCCTGCTATGGCCCCAAACACAATCAGTAAAAACGTGGCCACAATAGCAGTGCTGTTTTCGATATAAGGATCGATAATAAAAAAACGCTCTAAACGATCGCCCATATTAATCAAAAGCGCTATCCCTAAGATCATTCCAAAAACCCCCGATAAGGCAGTAATAAAAATGGACTCTTGGAGTATCATGCCGATAATACTTTTTGGGGTGGCTCCAAGGGCTTTTCGGATACCCAATTCCTTGGTGCGTTCTTTGACAATAAAAACCATGATATTGGAAATCCCAATTATCCCTGCTATCAAGGTGCCTATACCTACAAAAGCAACAATTAACTGTAAGACACTGGCAAATTGTTGGTTTTGGCGAAGTTGATCGGCTACGTTTCGGATGAATATTCCATTATTGTCCCGCGGGTCAATGGCTTTTTTATTTTTTAAAAATTGGCGCAATTGTTTTTCAAACAACAAACTGGTTGTATAACCCATTTCAGGACGAAAACTGACGATAATTGAACTTATTTTATCATTATTTTTTTCAATTAACTGTCGGGTGGTATATGGCATGTAAATGAGTCGTTCCTCCCGATCCCCACTTTGATCCTGAAAAATACCTATCACTTTATAAGCACTGAGCCCCATTTCTAAATATTTTCCTATGGGATCTTCCTCTTTAAAAAGATCCTTAGCAACCAACCGCCCGATGACGATATTTTTAGTTTTATTTAATATATCATCTTGGTTGATGTACCGTCCTTGCATTATGACTGTTTTTTCAATCAACTGGTGTCCAGGAGCAACCCCTCTGAAATAGTAATTATTGGATTCCACTTTGTATTTGACCTTAGCACTCCGGTTGATTCTGGGCGTAATATCCTCCAAGAAGAACTTAAAGTTGTCTTGGATGTCTTTTAGGTCGCTATTGTCAAATTCTATTCTGCGGTTGGCCTTAAAACCCCGATAGGGCTTGGAAGTCTTCCCCGGGGAAATCCAAAGGGTATTGGTGGCATCATCTAAGAAAAACTGCTTAAAGCTATTTTTTAATCCATTGCCAAAACCAAATAATACAATAAAAATAAAAATCCCCAGTGCAACTGTAAAACCCGAAAGAACGGTTCTCAGCCTATTTTTACGAATCGTTTGGAATATCTCTTGCCAGCGGTCTTTACTAAACATGGGTTGGAACAATCACTTGTTTTACTTTTTCATCATTTACAATAACCCCATCCTTGAGGGTCACCACGCGCTTGCACATTTGGGCAATATCCAGTTCGTGTGTCACCACCAAAATGGTCTTTCCTTCGTTATTAATTTGTTGGATCAAAGCCATTACCTCCATCGAGGTTTTAGAATCTAAGGCTCCTGTGGGCTCATCAGCTAGGAGTACTTTTGGCTGTGAAGCCAATGCTCTTGCGATAGCTACTCTCTGTTTTTGTCCTCCAGAAAGTTCGCTGGGCAGGTGGGAAGCCCATTCTTTTAAACCTACCTTTTCTAGGTATTCAAGTGCTTTCTCTTGTCTAATTTTTCTTCCTAAACCTTGATAGTATAGTGGTAAAGAGACGTTTTCAAGGGCAGTTTTATAATTTATAAGGTTAAAGGATTGGAAGACAAAACCTAGAAACTTATTGCGATAATTGGCAGCTGTAGTTTCGTTTAAATTTTTGATCATTACATTGTCTAACCTGTACTCTCCTTCATCAAGCAAGTCCAGCATCCCCAATATATTTAGCAAAGTGGACTTTCCAGAACCCGACGATCCCATGATGGCCACCAACTCCCCTTCACCCACCTCTATATTAATACCTTTCAGCACATGTAGGGACCTGTCTCCCATTTTATAGGATTTGTGAAGATTTTTTATGATTATCATGAAAATTTGTTTGGGGACAAAATTAAAGTTTGCTTACTTATAAAACGTAATTCAATTAGAATAATTGTGTTATTTAAAAAAGTTATTTTTTAAGCAATTTATACACCTGATATCCCACAAAAGCAACCAACAGATAGGGAATTGCCATCAAGTATACGATACCATTATTTATTCCTTTGGCTGTTTCTTTGGCCTCTCCAGATTCTAAAACCGCCCTACACATCGAGCATTGTCCATTGGCCTCTGGTAAAAGCAGAAAGAAAAATAATATGAGCCACAGAATACGCATGATATTAGTAGTATGGGGAAATCATTAGATATACCACCACCCCAGTTACAGCAATGTACAACCAGATGGGAAAGGTGATTACGGAAATCTTTTTGTGATCGGAAAATCTTTTTGATATGGCCCTTACATAGGTAATTAGTACCATGGGAATGATCCCTACTGACAGGAGTATGTGAGAGATCAAGATAAAATAATAGAATTGTCTTACAAACCCCTCTCCACCAAATGGCGTTGGATCAGCGGTCATGTGATAGGCCACATACATCACCAAAAAAACCAATGAAAGTGCAATGGCAATTTTCATTAATTTTTCGTGAAGCTTAATATTTTTTTGGCGAACGGCCACATAGGCAATCATTAATATCAGTGCTGTTAACGCATTTATGCCAGCATAAATTGGCGGTAAAAAATCTAACGCAGCGACATTGGGAAGGCGCACCGTAAAAAGAATGGCCACGACAACAGGTATCAATACAGACACCACTGTAATGAGTTTACCATAGCTTTTTGGGGCACCGTTCTCAATATGACTTTTCATGCTCAAATTTTATTCTTTTAACAGTAACGCGACATCTTCCAACAACATATCAACCCCTTGCTGCACTTGTTCCTCACGGTCTAATCCGGAGTAATAGACGATTGGATTTTCAAATTGATCAACGCGAGAGCGAATGTAGCCCCTTTTATCAATCAGCGCAAAATATCCTTGGTGTTCAAAACCACCAGCAACAGCAGGATTTATACTTGCAAAGATACTAAATCCTGAATTGGCCAGTTCATATACATTGGATTTCTCATCGGCTAAAAAATGCCAGTTTTGAGATTTTACATTATAATCTTCAGCATATTTTTTTAAGACATAAGGCTTGTCATTTTCGGGGTCTATGGTAAAAGAAGCAATGCCGAAGTCCGCCCTTTCTCCAAATTGGTCGTCCAAAATCTTCATGTTCTTGTTCATAATCGGACAAATGGTGGGACATCGGGTAAAGAAAAACTCTACCAAGAAAACTTTCCCTACATAATCCTCGTTGCTGATCATTAAACTGTCTTGGTTCAGCATTAAAAAAAAAGGTGCTTTTTTAGCCTCACCATTCAGTTTTATGTAGGCCAAGGGTTTTGCAGGAACGGAGCGGTTGCTTTCCACCTGAGTTTTATTGGCAATTCTGTCTGCGATCTTGGGGACAAATAACACCCCAAAAATGATGACAATAATGATCAGGCCCAAATAGCGAAAACGATTCATTTAATTAATTATCGGTATTGTTATACTTTTTCAGTGCCCTCCTGTATTCTGCCAGAATGACTTTGATATCATCAACCATTTTATTGTTGATCTCGGCTACAGACTGGGCATTGTACCCGAAAAGCTTTACTACCTTTTCGTCGTCATCACGTCCACGGAGATTGCGTTCTTTATCGATAATAAAAACGTAGGGAAGACTGTTTTTATGAGTAAGGGAAAGCGGTGAATCAAGGCTCTCGAAGAGTGCAGCAATTTCGTCATCACTGCCAAAAACAAAACGCCATTTGACTAGGTCGGTTCCTACTCCTGCCTTGAGTTCATTTTTAAGTTCATTTACTTGCGTTTGTCCTCCATTTTTGACGACCATCACAAACTGAAAGTCCTTAAACTGATAAAAACGTTTATATATTTTTTGATTTAAATTTAGCGCATCCCCTTTTTTATTGATCAGGTCTTCTCCCCAAAAACCCAACACCGTAATGCGTCTTTCCAATTGCACGGGTTGTCCGTTTAAGGTTTCCCATTGACTCAATTCGTTAACATCAGGGGTCAGGGTTGGCAAGACTGCAAAATTGTTCTTGCCAGAGGCAAAAAAAAGATAGATTACGATAGGAAAAATAAAAAGAACTGAAAGGACAGAATATTTTTCAAAGGCTTTGCTCATAAAAAAGTATCCTTAAAATTTTAAAAATTCCAGCTCACAAAACCACTGCTCATCACGTCAAAAATATAATCAGCTTCGAGTACTAAAATAAAAATGAGATAGGGAATGAGAATGATAAGGGGGAGTACAATAGCTCCTTTGAGGCTTCCTCTCTCGTCTCTGACGTGCATAAAATCCCAAGCAATATAGTATGCTTTAACCAGCGTTAAGATTATAAAAATCCAATTGAGTAATTTCATACTCAGAAAATAATTCATCAAAATTTGGGGTTTAATGATCCCCAAAAACACCTCTATCGTAGTAACTATTGATAAGAATATAAGAACACCCCAAATTTTTTGAACATTGGATTTGAACTTTAATAGTCCTCTAAAAATAGCAAGTTTGTGAGATCCTTCAGCCATCAATAATTATTTTTTATGTTAAACGAGATAGAAAAATGTAAAAACAAATACCCATACTAAATCGACAAAATGCCAATACAAACCTACTTTTTCAACCATTTCGTAATGACCTCTTTTTTCATATGTTCCCACAATGACATTAAAGAAAATGATCATGTTGATCACTACTCCAGAAAAAACGTGGAATCCGTGAAAACCAGTAATAAAGAAAAAGAAATCGGCAAACAATCTGTTTCCATATTCGTTGTGGACTAGGTTGGCCCCTTCGACTACCTCAACAGCATTCTCAATTTTGTCAAGAGATTCCTCGCGAGAGAGTACAATTTTGTGTCCAAACTCATCGAGTTTTTCACTTCGTATTACTAATTTATTGTTTACTTCAAAACCTTTGACTACCTCGGCCAGAGAATAGGAAGGTAAAGACCCTTCGGTTTCATACCAAATTCCGTTACTGGCCTTATGCGCACTTCGTTCTTTAGGAATAGAAACGGCAAAATCGGCAATGGCGACTCTTTTTCCGTCCTCTTCATTTACAAACTGAAGGATTTGTCCCCCTTTTGTTTCTAATGCACCGTATTCTCCTTTGATGAAATTTTTCCACTCCCAAGCCTGAGAACCAACGAAAACGGCACCCCCAATAATGGTAAGTAGCATGTAAAAGGTCACTTTGGACTTGTTCATAAGATGTCCAGCATCAACGGCCAATACCATAGTAACAGAGGAGAAAATCAAAATAAAAGTCATCAATGCCACATAGTACATGGGAGCATCTATTCCGTGTAAAAAAGGAAAGTGGGTAAATACCTCATCGGCAATGGGCCAAGAGTCAATATTCTTAAACCGAGAAAAACCGTAGGAAACCAAAAATCCAGAAAAGGTAAGTGCATCGGAGACGATAAAAAACCACATCATCAATTTACCATAACTGGCATTAAGCGGGCGCTGGCCTCCAGACCAAAGATTGGACTCTTTTTCAGCTGCAGTTAATTCCATAAAGTCAAATTCAGATTAGTATTAACAAATTTATATATTTTAGCGGTAAAGGAGAACAAATACATATAAATAAATCCACAAGACATCCAGAAAATGCCAGAACAGATGTGCCATCTCAAAACCCAATGTGTTGGAGCCCGTATACCGTCCTTTTAACAAACGGTAATAAACCACAAGCAAGACAATTATTCCTGCAAATAAATGAGCCAAGTGTAACAAAACCAATACATACAAAAACGAGGTCGTAATTGAACTCTCTGCCCCTGTGAAATAATAACCTTGGGCTATGATATCCCCAAATCCTCTAAATTGAAAATATATAAAGGAAGTTGCCAACAAAAAAGTAGTGAGGACCAAGGTTTTGGCACTGTTGAGCTTTTGGGCCATTAAGGCTTTTTTGGCCATGTAAAAAGTCATGCTACTCAAAAAAATAATTACCGTACTGATGGCGAAAGCAGAGGGCATTTGAAACTGTGATAGCCAATCGGCTCGGGTGCTGCTCACCACGTAGGCACTGGTCAGTCCAGCAAAAGTCATTGCCATACTAATCATTCCCACCCACAGCATCATTTTTTTAGCCTTGTTTTGCTTAATTTCTAATTCGTCCATGGCTATATCCATTTATCTAAAACATAAATTATTTGAAGAAGGCTTATGTACACTATACTTGCATGCATTAATTTTTTTGCAGCTTCTTTGGTTTTCTCTTGCATTAATTTCAGGGCAAAATATAAAAAATAGAGCCCTATCAGGGTTAAAAAAACGACAGCCACAACAGACAAGCTTAGGGTTCCACTATACTGGGTGGAGGGAATCAGCGAGATGATCAAAGTCCAAAGGGTATAAAAAACAATTTGAAAAGCGGTAGCCTTGTCTGGATTTCCTGAAGGGAGCATCTTGAAACCTGCTTTTTTATAATCGTTATCCAGCATCCAGCCTATGGCCCAAAAATGAGGAAACTGCCAAAAAAACTGCAACATAAAAAGTATCCCCGGTTCTATTCCGAAACTACCTGTTGCGGCCACCCATCCTAACATAAAAGGAATGGCGCCGGGAAATGCACCGATAAAAACAGACAATGGAGTAGCCGATTTTAGAGGTGTATAAATACAAGTATATATAAAGATGGAGAGCGCACCAAAAAGCGCAGTTTTAAAATTGATGTTATTCAGGATGTATATTCCCAGTATGGCAAGTGCACTTCCAATAACCAATGCTGTTAAATCATTCATTCTACCCGCGGGAAGTGGTCTATTTTTGGTCCGATCCATCAGTGTGTCCTTTTCTTTTTCAATCCACTGATTGAAAACATTGGAAGCGCCTACCATGGCAAAACCGCCAAATGATAAACCCAACAGCACCAAGGTCTCAATTTTGTCGGCCGCTAACAAATAGCCAGCTATGGACGAGAAAACCACACTGATAGCCAAACGAAATTTCGTGAGTTGCAAGAAATCACTAAAAAATGCAGCTGAAACAAAATGGGTAACGGGCAAACTATTGAAGTGAGTCTTCATCATCTAATATCCAAATGCAAAGATAGGCTACAAATTAACAATGTGCAAAGTCCAGAATGTGATTTTATCAAGGATTCTGATTATTGCAGTTTAAAATTAATAGGAATACTAAAAGGGACCATAACGGCCTTGCCTCTTTGCTTACCGGGTTTCATACTGGGCAATTTACCAATAATTATCGCCCCTTCTTTTTCAAGGTTTTTATCGGGACCTCGCATTATTATATCGGAAATTGATCCGTCTTTAAAGATCATGAAATCCACACAAACCCTCTATTGAATTCTCATCTGTTGGGCAATTTTAGGATAGCGAAAATTCTTACGAATGTGTCTATTTATTTAGTCTTAAAAACATTCTTTTCTTTTGGATTTGACCACTTTTTCACATCCCGGTAAAATGGTTGCATCTTCAATTATTGTAAAAGGCACTATGGTGTCCTCAAATTCTTCTAAAGTTGCCAAATTATCAATCGGTGCTTAGGTATTTTGGTCTATCTCAGTGGTTTCGATTAGAGATTCCTTTATATCCTCATCATTTTCAATCACCTTGATCTCCTTGGGAACATATTGTGGTGGAGGCGGTGGAATTTTAAATTTTATTTCTGTAATCGGGATGTCTTATTCATTGTTCTCCAGCATTCCCAGTCGTTCGAGGTCCATGTCTTTTTCATAAGTCTTTAACTCAATCACTTTCCAAAAAGGAATAATACCACAACCAACCCAATCAGAAAACAGGTTCTTGTGTTTTTGTTTAAATCTGCATTAGGGTTTTTTTAGGTGACATAATTTCATGGTTTTGAGGTTTGATAAATTACAATCCAAAACCCTATTAGATAAAAAAGTCTAAAAACCAAAATTTTAAGGCTTTATATAATTGTAATATTTTTTACTGTAGCCTAAACGTAATTGGGATACTAAAGGGAACCCTTACAGGACGTCCTCTTTGTTTGCCTGGGGTCATGCTGGGTAATTTACCAATAATACGTGCTGCTTCTTTTTCAAGATTTTTGTCGGGACCACGCATTCTAATATTGGAAATCGATCCGTCTTTTGAAATTATAAAATTAACATATACCCTGCCTTGAATTCCCATTTCTTGAGCAATTTCTGGATAGCGGAAGTTTTTTCTTATGTGCTTGTTGATTTTATCTTGAAAACATTCCCTTCTTTTGGACTTGGCCACTTTTTCACAACCCGGAAAAATCGGCACGTCTTCAATCACTGCAAAAGGAACGTCAACGTCCTCAAAATCATCTTCTATTTCAACCTCCTCGACTTCTACAATTTCATCTTGGTCCGTCTCAGTAGATTCAATTACGGTTTCCTCAACTTCTTCCTCGTCTTCGACAACCTCAATTACTTCAGGTGCTGGGGGCGGTGGGGGTGGTGGAGGTGGTACTTTTATTTGTTCTGTAATTGGAATTTCCTCATCGTCATCGTCCTCAACATTCAATCTTTCATATCCATAACCATCTCTGTCGTAGGTTTTCCACTCAATGGCTTGCCAGGATATAAACAAGATAGAACTGAGGCCAATAATGAAGTATAAACCGCTGTTCTTGGATAAATCTGCTTTTTCGTTCTTTTTGGGTTGCATTTCAAGGATATATTATCTTTGCTAAACTAAAAAAAAAACAAGACAAAACAAGTTTTTTTTATGATAGTGCAGGGTTTTACGCTTGAATTAGTTCCTTGTATTGCCCAGGACTGAGAAGATCGTTTAATTGATCAGGGTCTTCCATTTTCAATTTTATCATCCAACCCATGTCGTAAGGGTCTTCATTCACTGCCTCTGGAGTGTCCTCCAAGGCGGTATTGAATTCGGTTATATCGCCACCAATGGGCATGAATAAATCCGACACGGTTTTTACCGCTTCAACAGTTCCAAAAACCGCTTCTGCAGGAAGGGCCTCGCCTTCTGTTTCAATTTCGACATATACGATATCACCCAGCTCCTGCTGAGCAAAATCAGTGATTCCTATGGTGGCAATTTCGCCTTCTACTTTGACCCATTCGTGGTCCTTACTATAAAGGAGTTCTGAAGGAATATTCATCAAATTTTTTTTAAGTTAGAACAGCAAAGTAATGCAATTCAATTTTAGTTTCCAAAATTATAACGGATCGTAAATCCAGATCGAATAGAGGTCTGAGGAAAAGCTGTTGATATTGCGAATTCAGAGAAATTGTGGTCGTAAAAAAAGGCGCTGGTTAAGTTTTTTGAAAGATTATAATTCGCTGAGAATTTAATAGACATGAGCGTTTGACCCGCCGTCACTTGGTTGTTGTTGTACTCTAAATTTCTGAGTATGGTAATGTTTTTTCGATAAGAAAAATCTGCCTTTAGGTTGAGGTCACCGCTAAGTATTACCCTCCTACCGCCCAAGCTGGTTCTGATTCTCAAATCTTTGAGACGGTATCCCATACCGACTACGTATTCATTTCCGGATTGTTCCGTTAGCAGGCTATTTTCTAAACTCAATGTCAATGCGCGATCTTTTCTCAATTCAGCAAGTATTTTAAGAGAGTTTTTAAATTCCACATCTAAACGCACCAAGGGATTGAATTGCTCCGCTAAGTTGATGTTGGAATAAAAATTAGGGTTCATGATGTCGCCCAGCTTGTCCATTAGTAAAGGTTGGGAGGGGTCGTAATCCAAGTTGGACTGGAAGTTGGTTAAGGTATAACTCGATCTGTAACCATGGGCAATTGAGAATCTGTTAAAAATTCTGCCTAAAGACTTTATTTTGGTGAGTCCTGTGTATTTAAGATTCCAATTTGGCAGAGGTGTGCTTTTAATGGGGTCTAAGGAGATTTTTTTGGGATTGGCGCCTGTGTAAGCTGCCAGGAATGAAGTAACCAAAACTGTTTGGTGATTTTTGCTGTATCCCTGAGGGAAACCATCTTCGTCCCTGTTGGAGGTCGAAATACCATTTTCTGCTGCCAAACGGTTGGCGACGATCATGCGGTGCTCCCTAAAATTTTTAAAGTTCTTATTGACAATACCAGTACCTCCAGAAAAAGCGGTCTTGATTAAAATGGTCGACATTCCAAAGTTTCCATATTCATTCACATTAAGGGCACTGTAATCATTTCCATCTACCAGAAAATTTTCAGATAAATTATTTGAAAAATTACGCTCAGCGTTCAAATCGATGGTCAAATCTTTCAGTGGATTAATCTGCGCCGACACATTGAGCTTATTGTTGTGAACTTGAACAAAAGGCTCATTGAAATTCGGGAAATTGGTCAGCCAGCCCCTTTTGGCAACTTCATATCGGACATCGGCCTGGCTTCCAAAAATAAAGCCAAAAGAAGGATCTGTAGTACCTAAAAAACCGACATTGGGAAGGTAGCCAGGAAGTACCTTTCCATTGTTTTCAGAATAGTTAAACTGCACCCTTTTAACAGAAGATAAGACATCTATAATCGCGGTTGCTCCTTTTTTAAACAGCTTGTTTTTTGACTTTTTTTCTTTATTTTCAGGCGTTTGTTTATCATTTGCATTGGCCAAAGCAAAAGGCTGGTTAAAAGGAGATTTTTTAGATCTTAATCCTAAAATGGTGTAGAGTTTATCAAAAGAAATGGATCCAGTCAACGTTTTTGTATTGGCGTTTTGAATAGTGTTTACTTGGCCTAACATTTGCCCTTCGTCGTTGACTACAGCCTCCATAGCATTGGAACCTCTTTGCCAACTAAAATCTCCTGTATAGTTGTAATTGGCGTCAATAAAACTCAAAAATGGTATGAGCCGTAATGGGATTTTATAATTCAGTGATAGCGATTGAAAATGGCGATCTGTTAGTCCTGTATCCCAAATTCCATCCCAAATTCCCAAGTCTTTATTGACCCTTCCAAAGGGGTTATTAGGATCGTCCTCAAAAAAGTTTCTTACAATATTGTTGTTGGAAGCCGTAAAGTTAAATCGTAAGGATCGGGTTAGATTGTGATTGATAGTATAGGACCAGTCAAAAAGGTAATTTCTCAACTGGAGATCAGGTAGCGGAATCTGTTCACTTGTACTGATCCCCTCCATATAAACTTGTCGAAAACGCTGACTACTAAAATCACGGTTAATGGAGGATGTTATTTCCAGGTTACTGGGCTTCAAATTAAAATTAAGCTCCTTTAGCCACTGCCAATATTTTTTTCTGTTTAAAGCCGCCATTTTCCTAAAGGGATTGATTTCAAATGTTTTAAAGGAATGCACATAATTAATGCCCAACTGGAGGTTTTGATCCCGCTGGTTTTCAACTTCATAATCATGGTGAAAAAGTTCATTATAGGCATATGAAAAGTCGAAGTTTTCGGGGCTGTAGAAACGAGAAGGTCGCTCTGAGGTTTTGTTTTTTCTTATTCCGATCAGGCTGATACTTTTCCTTTGGGTATAGTCTATGGCCTGGTTGTTTATAGAATCTCTTTGATTGCCCCGTTTGGATGCGTCTAAACGATCCTCCAAGAGTATATCCTGGTAAAATGGGTCGTATTCAGGGGTGATAAAAGTTTCTCCCACATTGATGTTCAGGGGAACTTGGAGGCCCCATTTTTTGGGCAAAAGCTGTCCCAAATTCATATTGGTCACCACATCATATTGCTTCATGTCCTCCCGGTTGCTCTGATTGGGGGTTTGGTCCAAGGCCCCAAAACCAATGGTAGACATTCTCGCAGTTGCAGATAAATTGACAAAATCGGCAACATTCGCATCCATGGCACCCACAGCTGCCCAACCGCCTTTTGAATCTATCCCTGCAATCCGCAATTCGTTAAACCATACCTCACCACAAAGTTCGTCCCCCAGTTGTTGTGAAGGGTTTTTTACGCCGATCATCAGGGTTTTTATAGACCCCAATGAGGGGTTTCCTTTAACTGCAAGTTTATAACGCTTGAACCCAGGCAAAGCATTAATAGGGGAAAACTCACTAACAGGGTTGAGCTCTTCATCAAAGTAGGCAACCCTACTAAAACTCGCATTATTGATAGCAGCAGCTTTTAGTTTTGAGAGTAATTTGAGGGGTACCTCCAACGAATTTGATTCCGGTTGCCAAACCTCATCTGCTGTGAGCTTGTTGCTGGAGCTCTCTGCATAGTCCGAGGGTTTTAAAGGAATTTCAATTTGATAATAATTGTCTAAAAAATCGGTTCCCAATCGAATAAAAGCTACCAAGCGACGGTCGTAATCTTCGGCCGTACCTTCCCCTGGCAAGGGCTCTTGCCCCACAATTGACTCGGCGTGTAAAAACATCTTCAGGTTTTTGTATTGCCGAAGGTCAATATTTACATTTTTATAAACGGCCCTAGAATCCATGGGCTGAAGGTCACAAATTCTAAAGGACATGGACTGTTCGTTTTGACGAACAATGGTATTGTTGTTATTGATTTGTTCCCGCTGAATATCTGGTGGTAAAACATAATTGATGGGTATTCGGTTTTCATTTTCCAAAATATTCACAGTGCTGATGTCTACTGTTGTATTACTGTAGTTGGGGAGTTCTTTGTTTAGCATTTGATTATAACGTCTCCAATCTCCCCTGACCAAATCCAATGTGCCAAATCGCAATACTACGGGATGTGAAAACCCCTTGAGCAACATTCTCATAAACCTTATGGAACGTAAATCCTCTATATTATTTACGGCCTCAAAATACTCTTCAAACTGGGTGTCTTCATAATAACCCTTTTGAACAGGAACCTTAAATTGAATCCATCGAGTGGTGATTTCATCCCCGTTGGGTACCACGACTTTTACATTTTCACGAACATCGGTAATGAAGGGATGACTGCCCACTCCCATAGATTTTGATATGGGGATGCGATATTCAAAGTAACTGTCGATGGTATTCATACTTTGGTCTCGATTGATGTCCTCAGAATCTGGCTCAGTGGTATTTCCTCTGTCGGTGTCAGAAAAACCGATGGGTGCATTCCCTTCGGTGCCATTGTAATTTTTGTAACGGTCTAAAATACCTCCATCTGCTGCTACAAAAAATTGATAATTGTCTCGCGCAGGATCTTCTGAGGGGCCATTGGTATAAATCAATCGCTCTTGGCTGTCGTCCAAACCATCGAACCCAACGTCCTGAACTGCCCTATCCTCAGCGACAGTGTTAAAGGCGTAGAGTAGGGACTGTGTGGAAGGTACTTTTC
This sequence comes from Flavobacteriaceae bacterium, assembly GCA_002716845.1. Lineage (GTDB taxonomy): Bacteria > Bacteroidota > Bacteroidia > Flavobacteriales > Flavobacteriaceae > UBA8316. The sequence continues at coordinate 27,037 of PBCE01000029.1, forward strand.
CCCAAGAGGTCTGGTGCACCAAGTTTTGGGCGGTGGGTCCAGGCAAGCCATTTTCAAATTGTTTTCGGCCGTCTTTGAGAATATCCTCGGAAATATTCCCCAAATGGAAATACAGCGATCCCAAGTCATCTTGTTCAGAGGGTACTTCGTCAAAAGTATCCAATAACCAAAATTCAATGAATTCAACATTCGATTGTTCAAAATTGGTCGCATTAATCGCTCGCATAACCCCCCCCCAGTTCTCCTTTTTATCAGCTTTAAATTCCGCTGCTGTGACATTGTTATAAGGACCGATTTCATCTGGGTAGTAGGCCAAGTCAAGTGTGTTTTGAACGGTGGTAGTCCCCTGAACCAAATCTTGTTCTGGAAAAATCTCTTTGATAAAAATCCTACGTGTAGTATTGAGGGAAATATCATCGTTGTTGATCCCCGTGGGTCTTCCACCCGCATAAAAAATGGGATCAATGGAGTACCAAGCCATTTTTGCCCTTCCAAATCCCGATTTAAGGTCGTTATTTAGCGCATCAGCCCCTTTGAAGTTTTTATAGGGAATACTGGAAAGTTTCCACGAATTAAATCCCTTGATATCGATGTTGGTTTGAGCGCCTTCAAAATCATCAATATAGACATTGGATTCTCCTTGCAGCTGGGTGTTTTTTGGTTTGCCTGCAATGAGATTTGCTACTTCACCCCTAAAGGATAAATTAGAGGGAACATTGGTTTTGATGGTTGGTATTTTGTTTACCCAACGGGTTAAAAATGGCAGTTCGGTCGTAAAATTGGTGTTGAATCCGATCATGGTGTTGTTTACAGGCTCCGTCCCATAATTTGCTTTTTGGGTCAGCGGGTTTTCACTAAGGTTGAGTAGGGTCGCCCCAAAAACAACTTTATCGCTGGCTTTATGAACCAAATTGAACCCTGAGAATCTTTTGTTTTGTTGATTGAAAAAAGAGTTGTTTTCTACCGAAATATTTATGGGAATGTTTGAGGCCTCCAATGCAGGATCCAAAATTTTCACCCTTCCTATGGCATAATTTACGGTATAGTCGAGTCCTTCGCGCAAGACCCTTCCACCTGCAGTAACTTTTACCGATCCTTGAGGAACATTGAACGCTCCAATAGGAATGCCATCTCCTCCTTCGGACTTGTAACGCCCTTTTAATTGGAATTTATTTTTTTCTGTGGTCTCCAATGCCGCCGCCTTGGTTCTCAGGTACATGTCGTTGAAAACATACCGCTTTTGATTTACATTGTAGGATTCAGCGTTTTTATAATCTTCCCTTTGAGAGTTTGGGTTGTCCAAAAGATCAAATAAATATTCTCCAAAAGGCTCCACATTTGGAAAAATAATTCTTCCGTATTGGGGTTCAATGGTGACCCCAGGCAGATAATCAAAAAATCCATCTCCCCCAGGCTGGGGGTCTTGATAGAAATTGAGTTTGTCTAAATTAAAGGTGTTCAAGAGAATTTTATTGTTCATTTCCTCAGGCCAAATCGATTTATTTACGGGTGTCAAGTAATTGATAGGTGAGGGATCTGAGTATAGAATACTTAGCCTGAAATCTTCTTCAGATAGTTGGAAAGCCCCAGTATTGTAAATATTTTTCATCATTAAATCCCAGATGGGTTGACGTACGTCAGTAATATTACTTTTTAGAAGTTTTACTACCAGACTGTTGTTGTTGACCACCTGAGTCCCGGCTTGAAGGTTTTGTGTTACCGATGTGGATTCTATACTACCATTGGCAAATTCCCCTACTTGATATACTTTTCCTCTGTAGGTGTATTGAAAAGCTACTGCCAATACTTCATCATTACTCAACCTTTGGTTTAAAGATATATAACCCAGTTGTGGGTGCAGTTTGTATTCATTTGAATTCAGTTTTCTTGCGCTTTCTAAAACGGCATAGTCAAATCCTTCGTTGATGGCATTCTTGTTGGCTCCAAAAGAACTCAATATCGATGCAATATCTCTGATGTCATTGCTCATTATCCCTCCCCTGCCTATCGACTCTGGATCCAATCGGTTGTTTTCATTGGAAGGAGGACTGGACAAACTTTTTACTGTAAAAAAATTAGTGATTTTATCGTCGAGGGTGGTTTTGTTTGGATCGCTTTCCGCTAAATCTTGAAAACCAACTACATTCCTAATATTTTGGGTTTGGGACCCTCGGTTGGTAATCCAAATTTCAATTCTGGTAATCTGAATGGGAGAGTTGATATAGGGATAGTTCTTAAGAAATTTGTCGTAATTGTCCCTAAAATACTGAGCCAGAAAGTAGTGCCGGTCCTCTTCATAATCCAAAGCGAATATATTAAACTCTTGAAGGGTTCCCCCACCTTGCGCTATGACGTTTTGGGACTGTGAGCGTTGCTCAGAAAAAACGGCTGACATTGTAGTTTTACCAAATTTGAGGTCGGTTCTTAACCCAAACAGGCTTTGTGCTCCTTGAATGAGGTTGCTGTTTAAAGGCATGCTTATGTTACCTATGCTTATATTTTGCAAAATGGCGTCTTCGGTAACTTTCCCGTTGAGATAGTCAGCCACGTTGTTACCGACCCCCATAGCACTAATGTCGGAGGTGTTTTCTGCTTTAGATTTTAGATCGATTATTTTTTGGCGGGCTTCGTCGTAGGTACTCTGAAAATCTCCAATTTTTTGCTGAACGCGAGCGGCTTTTTCGGTAATATTTTTGGTTTTATCCAGCGCATTTTGTGCCCTTTCTCCCAGCCTACTCCGCATTGCATCTCCCAGCTCTGGGATGATCTCTGAAATTTCGGCGATCTGAATCGGATTAAATTCAATTTTAACCAGATTTTGAAAATCAAAAGTAGACTCAGTGTCGTAGTTGGCGGTGATCTGCAAGCGCTCCCCTATTTTTCCCAGCAAGCTGAGGCTGATTCTTTGATCAAAATCAAAACCAAAACTCCGCCGATTTCTCGGAGAGGCAGCAGGGTTGTCATTTTTCTGATAACGGACTCCTAAGTCAATTCCTACAGATCCTTGGGGGACAATGTCAATTACATTACTCCCAAAAACAGATTGGAAAAAGTTGCTGTTTACATAGACTTCTGGAAGAAGATTTTTCTGAGTTTCGCTCAAATTTTCAGCGTTCCCGGAAAGGGCGGCAATTTTTTCTTGGAAATACCCTTTCATTTGCTCCGCCAACTCCATGGCTTGAAATTCTTTAACACTCATCACCAATGGAGTGTTTACTGGATAACCGCCTATGGTTTCGGTGTAAATATACATGCCAGATGGGGGATCATAAGTGTATTTTGAACTGATGTTCTTGGTCTGCGTAAGTTTGGATTTGGATAAGTCATAGCTGCTCTCCTGCTGTCCCCACAGTGTTATACTGCAAATTAAAAGAAGTGGAAGTAGGAGATGATTTAAGTTTAATTTTTTATCCTTTTTTTTACAGATCAAAGAGATTTAGAGTTTATTCAAAGCCCCTTTAATAAAATCTTCTATAGTGAAATCAGGGTTACTTTGAATGAGATTATCAACAACTTTTTCAGAGGCCTTTCTTGAATAGCCAAGAACCTCTAATGCTGATAACGCTTCTTCTTTGATTGTATTGCTTTTATGAACAGGTATTTCTTCACTTCCTTGGATGGATCTTATTTTATCTTTGAGTTCGATAATAATACGCTGAGCTGTTTTTAATCCAATCCCTTTTACCCCTTGTATGGTTGGAACATCTTCTGATCCAATGGCCAACTGAATTTGCGCCGGTGAAAGAGAGGAAAGCATCGTTCTGGCGGTGCTGGTTCCAATGCCAGAAATGGAGATTAACAATCTAAAAACAGCTCTTTCCTGCACCGTAAAAAATCCATAAAGAATATGTGCATCCTCTCTCACCTGTAAATGTGTGTACAATTGTATGTTTTCATCTGCGGAAATACTGGAAAAGGTATGCAAAGAAATATTAATTTCATAACCTATTCCATTGCAGTCGACAACCACTTGGGTTGGATTTTTTTCTATTAATTTTCCTTTGATTTGTGTGATCATGTTTTTGACTTAAGTTTAAGTTTTTCTTGGGCATCAATTCCAGCGATGGCGGCCATATTTACCATTTCATCGACCGAGGCTCCCAATTGGAGGATATGTGCAGAATTTTCAAGACCCATCAATATGGGGCCGATAGAAGATATTTTTCCCAGTTCTTTTATGATTTTGTAGGTAATATTGGCAGCGTCCAAGTTGGGAAAAATTAGGGTATTCACTTTTTTATTGTATAAGGATGAAAAAGGAAAGCGTTCACCCAACATTTTGTTGTTTAGGGCAAAATCTGATTGTATGGGGCCATCGGCAATTAAATTGGGGTGAAGACGGTGTAAATAACTAACTGCTTGCGCTACTTTTTTTGCCTGTGGGAAAGGCGAAGAACCAAAGTTATTGTAGGACAACAAAGCCACCACGGGATCTACGCCAAACATTTTCACCACTTGTGCAGTCATTTGGGCAATCTTGGCCATTTCTTTGGCAGAGGGATCTACGTTGATAGAAGTATCTGCCAAAAAAAGCATCCCTCTTTCAGTGAGCATAAGGTTGGTCGCAGCAACTCTGTCTACCCCTTTTGCCTTGGCAATGACCTCAAAAATAGGTTTAACCACTGCAGGATATTTTCGAGAAAATCCAGACAACATACTGTCTGCATCGCCTGCCCTGACCATCATTGCCGCATAATAATTTCGCTCTTTAAGTAAACTTTTACATTCATAGAGGGTCTTTCCTTTTCTTTTTTGGGTCTCCCAAAAAGCTTCGGCATAGCGCAGTCTGCTCTTACTGTGATCACTGCTCTTAGGGTCAATTATGGTAACCGTATCCTCAAAATCAATGGATTTCATCAATTCTTCAATGGTCTCTTTATTTCCCAATAAAATGGGAATACCTGTTTTTTCTTCGTTGACAATTTGGGCAGCCTTGAGCACGTCCAGTTGATCGGCCTCGGCAAATACAATTCTTTTTGGATCGGACTTGGCCCGGTCATGAATCATTCTCAACACCTTTTGATGTCCCCCCAAGCGCTCTGCCAATTCCGATTCATAAGCATTCCAATCATCAATGGGTTCTTGGGCAACACCAGAGGCTATGGCCGCTTTTGCCACCGCAATGGTTACATCAACAATCAGCCTTGGATCAAAAGGTTTGGGAATAATATAGTCTTTTCCAAAGTTGAGTTTGGTCTCCTCATAGGCAATATTGACTTGCTCTGGAACAGATTGCTTTGCCAATTTCGCCAGGGCCTCTACGGCAGCCTTTTTCATGGGCTCGTTGATCTTTGATGCCCTTACGTCCAATGCTCCTCTAAAAATAAAAGGGAACCCCAACACATTGTTGACTTGGTTTGGGTGGTCGGATCTGCCCGTGGCCATGATAATGTCCTTTCTGGTAATACACGCCAAGTCATAATCGATCTCTGGTATGGGATTTGCCATTGCAAAGACTATAGGGTTTTTTGCCATGGACAGCAACATAGCCTGATCTAAAATATTGGGTTGAGACAATCCAATGAATACATCGGCGTCCACCAATGCCTCAGAGAGCGTGTCTAAGGTTCTGTGGGTAGCAAATTCAGCTTTTTGCGGAGTCAGCTTTTTGCGGTTTTGACGGATCACTCCCTTGCTGTCCAGCATTATTATATTTTCTTTCTTAGCTCCAAAAGATTGATAGAGCCGTGTGCAAGAGATAGCTGCTGCTCCTGCTCCAGAGACAACAATCTTTACCGTATCTATCTTTTTATTCGACAGCTCTAAAGCATTTAAAAGCGCTGCACATGAGATGATGGCGGTCCCATGCTGGTCGTCGTGCATCAAAGGAATGTCCAGCTCTTCTTTAAGTCTGTTTTCAATTTCAAAGGCCTCAGGTGCTCTGATATCTTCCAGATTTATTCCTCCGAAAGTAGGCGCAATGGCCTTTACGGTTTGGATGAATTTTTCAGGATCTTTTTCGTTGATTTCAATATCAAAAACATCAATGTCGGCGAATATTTTAAAAAGTAATGCCTTTCCTTCCATCACTGGTTTTGAAGCCTCTGGCCCTATGTCCCCGAGACCCAAAACGGCTGTTCCGTTGGAAATTACCGCCACTAGGTTTCCCTTATTGGTGTATTTGTATACCTGGTCCAGCTGTTTTTCTATTTCCTTACAGGGAATGGCTACTCCTGGAGAATATGCCAAGGCTAAATCTCTTTGGGATCTATAGCTTTTGGTTGGAACTACTTCTGTTTTTCCAGGACGGGGCTTGGCATGGTAAACCAAAGCTTGGCGTCTTTGCTGGTTTTTATTCATAAATGGCTTTTCTATTACAAAAATAGTAAAACATGGGTCGGATTATTGGAAGAGAGCATTTAGATTCTAACAAGTTAGGGGTAAATGTGGTGACCGCTATTTATCTCAATTTTATGATCCGTTAAAATATAGAAATGAAGTGGTTTTCTGATTACTGCTTAAATGATATGCTGGGTTTTTCGACCCGAAAAGTTTCGAAGTAAGCACGGTCCTGTAATTTTACGAGGGCGGTTCTAACGTCTTTTCCATCAAATGCAATGTTTGAGGGTTTTTTTCCCTTCAAACTGATTTCTAGTAACAATTCACCCTGTGGAGATAAATTTGCTAAGGTACCTTTTCCATATCGGGTAAAATAGAGGTTTCCCAATATATCGCATCACATCCCATCCATTCCGTAGTCTTATAGTTATGAAATAGTTTTTTATTGGAAATATTTCCCTGAGCATTTAAATCAAAAGCACAAATATTTCTTTGAACACTTTCATTGACATTCAATGATTTTTCAACTGGGCTCACCTCTATACAATTGGTAGTTCCTAAATCTTTTTTAGAGAAAGATTAATTTTCCGTTTTCTAACCTCCAAAGTTGGCCCGAGCTGTGTTTCCAGTTGGGACCGGGGGCAAACATTCTGTTATTGCAACATATCGCCAAATCATTGAATTAATTCATCAGCCAATCGTGGGCTCTAACAAATATTCTGAAAAACTGAATTCAAACTAATTGAACCTGATCTAAATCAGGGGTTTATAAAAGAAAGGTTTCTTTTTAGCCCCTCATAACGGGTTCTCTTTACTGCGCTATTTTTAAAGAGTGTTTCAAAAGTTGTTTCCGTAATTTCCTCCCAGTCTTTTTTGCTGTACTGGAGCAGTTCAGGTTTAGGATTAAAAAGAGGTTCATTGTGGGATTGAGAAAATCGGTTCCATGGGCAAACATCTTGACACACATCGCAACCAAAAACCCAGTCGTCCATTTGCTTTTTAAATTCATTAGGAATTTGGTCTTTTAATTCGATGGTGAGGTAGGAAATGCATTTACTCGCATCGATATTATAAGGGGTGAGGGCTTCCGTAGGGCAAGCGTCTATACAGGCGGTACAGCTGCCGCAGTGATCCGTTACAGGAGTGTCATATTCCAACTCCAGATCTACGATCAACTCCGCGATAAAAAAGAAAGAGCCTACTCTTTGAGAGATGAGGTTGGTGTTTTTACCCATCCACCCCAAACCGCTTCGGGCGGCCCATGCCTTGTCCATCACAGGAGCAGAATCTACAAATACCCTACCGTTAATCTCTCCAATTTCTTCTTTGAGTCTTTTAAAGAGTTGTTTGAGCTTGTCCTTGATTACATAATGGTAGTCGGTACCATAAGCATATTTAGATATTTTTGGCGCATTAACGGATTGTTCCTCGGGGGTATAATAATTTAGCAGAAGAGAAATGACACTTTTGGCTCCAGGAACGGTGATACGGGGATCCAGTCGCATGTCAAAGTGGTTTTCCATATAGGCCATTTTCCCATGCTTTCCTTCCTTTAGCCATTGTTCTAAGCGGGGGGCTTCTTCCTCCAAAAATTCTGCTTTGGAGATTCCACAGGATAAAAAACCTAACTTTTTGGCTTCAGTCTTGATGAAATGTCCGTGGTCGCTTGGATTCATTTTAAAATAACCCTCCCTGATTGCCTTTGATTCTTCCCAAGTGGCGGTAGGCCAATTCTGTTACTTCTCTACCTCTCGGGGTTCTGACCAAAAATCCCTCTTGGATTAAAAAAGGTTCATAAACCTCTTCGATGGTTTCACCGTTTTCAGAAACAGCAGTCGCCAAAGTGGTAATTCCCACGGGGCCTCCTTTAAATTTATCGATCAGTGTAGTGAGGATTTTGTTGTCCATTTCGTCGAGACCATGGGCATCAACGTTTAGTGCATTTAAGGCGTAGCGTGTGATTTTAATATCAATTTTCCCATCCCCTTTTATCTGGGCAAAGTCCCTGACCCTTCTGAGAAGGCTGTTGGCAATCCTGGGTGTTCCTCGGCTTCGTCCTGCTATTTCGATGGCGGCATCGCTTTTGATGTCAACCTTAAGGATGGCTGCGCTGCGCTCAATGATGGTGGACAGCAGTTCTGTGTTGTAGTATTCCAATCGGCTGGTGATCCCGAAACGCGCCCGCATAGGCGCGGTCAACAAGCCCGATCTTGTGGTCGCCCCTACAAGTGTAAAAGGGTTTAGATTGATTTGAACCGTACGGGCATTGGGACCCGTTTCAATCATTATATCGATTTTATAATCCTCCATAGCAGAATAGAGGTATTCCTCTACGATAGGAGTTAATCGATGAATTTCATCAATAAACAGAATGTCTCTGGGTTGGAGGTTGGTTAAAAGTCCGGCCAGGTCTCCGGGTTTGTCCAAAACTGGACCTGATGTCATCTTGATCCCAGCTTGTAATTCTCCAGCTAAAATATAGGCTAAAGTAGTTTTTCCCAATCCAGGAGGACCATGAAAAAGCGTATGGTCTAATGCTTCCTCCCGCTGTTTGGCGGCCGCCACAAAAACCTTGAGGTTTTCCAAGATAGTGTCTTGCCCTGCGAAGTCATTGAAGTTTTCGGGCCGCAATGCTTTATCGACATCTCTTTCCTCGGGGGTAAACTGATCTCCTGAAGGGTCTAAGAATTTATTCATCTCTAACAAATATAAATGATTAAAAATTAGTAATTAAATACCCAGATTAGGGAATGGTTTTTATAATTGTCCTTATTTTTAAACACCAAAAATATTTTTTTCAGGTAGTTGCGACATTAAAAAAGGCTGCCTTGGGCAGCCTGTTAATTTAATTGAAAGGTAGTTTAGTGTTGGAGTTCCTCTTCTCCTTTTTTTAAGGGGATATGTTGTGGAATAAAGTCATCTTCATGTCCAGGCTTAGAGTAATCGTAGGCCCAACGGTGTACTTCTGGAATTTTTCCTTCCCAGTTTCCATGTATGTGTTCTATAGGTGCCGTCCACTCTAAAGTGTTTGATTTCCATGGATTCTGCTCGGTGGGTTTTCCATAAAAAATACTGTGAATAAAATTGTAGAGGAATACCAACTGTGCTGCTCCAGCCACCAAGGCAAATACCGTGATGACCACGTTAATATTGGCAAGGTCGTCAAAATAAGGGAAAGCAGTACTAGTATAATACCTTCTGGGGAGCCCCGCCATTCCAATGAAGTGCATGGGGAAAAACACACCATAAGCACATATGGCAGTCACCCAAAAATGGAGATAACCGAGGTTCTTATTCATCATCCTTTTAAACATTTTGGGAAACCAGTGGTAAACACCAGCAAAAAGACCATAGAGCGCTGAAATCCCCATCACCAGATGGAAGTGGGCAACAACGAAATAGGTGTCGTGAACGTTGATATCGATTGTACTGTCCCCTAATATAATGCCGGTCAAACCACCCGAGATAAAGGTAGACACCAATCCTATGGAGAATAGCATGGCAGGATTCAACTGAAGGTTTCCTTTCCACAAGGTCGTGATATAGTTAAACGCTTTCACCGCCGAGGGGATGGCAATCAGTAATGTGGTAAAAGTAAAGACCGATCCCAAGAATGGATTCATTCCAGAGATAAACATATGGTGCCCCCATACGATGGTGGACAAAAAGGCTATCGCCAAAATGGAGGCTACCATCGCACGGTAACCAAAAATTGGTTTTCTAGAGTTTGTTGCTATGATCTCCGAGGTGATTCCCAATGCAGGGAGTAACACGATATATACCTCTGGGTGTCCCAAAAACCAGAAAAGGTGCTCATAGAGAACGGGAGACCCTCCTTGGTAATGAAGTACTTCTCCTTGAATGAATATATCCGACAGGAAAAAGGACGTTCCAAAACTACGGTCCATGATCAAAAGTAGCGCTGCTGATAAAAGCACTGGAAAAGAAACTACCCCAATGACAGCGGTAATAAAGAAAGCCCAAATGGTCAGCGGCAAACGACTCATCGTCATTCCTTTGGTTCTCAAATTGAGAACGGTAACAATATAATTTAGCGATCCCAAAAGAGAAGAAGCAATGAAAATAGCCATCGACACCAGCCACAAGGTCATTCCTAGACCCGATCCGGGTTGCGCTTGTGGTAGGGCACTCAAGGGAGGATAAATGGTCCAACCCGCGGCTGCAGGCCCTGCTTCAACAAACAGCGAAGCAACCATGATGACACTGGACAAGAAAAAGAGCCAGTAGGAAATCATATTCAAAAGTCCTGAGGCCATATCTCTTGCACCAATTTGTAATGGAATCAAAAGGTTACTAAAAGTTCCACTGAGTCCTGCAGTGAGGACAAAAAATACCATAATGGTACCGTGAATGGTCACCAAGGCCAAATAAACGTTTGGATCCATTACGCCATCGGGAGCCCATTTGCCCAACAGGGCTGACATAATCCCCATGGGTTGTTCTGGCCACGCCAGTTGTAGTCGGAACAAAAGGGACATAGCAATCCCTATAATTCCCATGAACAGGCCTGTAATTAAATATTGTTTTGAGATCATCTTGTGATCTTGACTGAAGACATATTTGGTAATAAAGGTTTCTTTATGATGATGTCCGTGATCCTCTCCTTCGTGTAGTTGTGCTGCTGCTGTTGACATGATCTATTTTTATTTAGGTTTATTGAATCACCTCAGCAAAGGTTTGCTGGTCGGTTATCCATTTTTCAAATTCTTCTGGTGTTTCAACGATTATTTTCATCTGCATGTTGTAGTGTGATGCACCACAAATTTTATTACAAAGTAACAAATAATCAAAGATATAAGGCTCTAAAGCTTCCTCTCCTTTTGCGATAAGTGCTTTACTATTTTCTCTTCTGATGGTATTGATTTTTTTCACCTTTGCTTTGACGTCTGCTGTTTGTCGCATTTCCTCTGTTGTTACGGTGGGAGTAAAAGCAAATTCAGTGATCATCCCTGGCACACAATTCATCTGCGCACGGAAATGTGGCATAAAGGCAGAATGCAAAACGTCTTGCGATCGCATCTTGAAAATGACTTCTCTACCTTTAGGTAGGTGGAGTTCCTGGACCACTACATCGTCAAAACCATTAGGGTCTGTCACATCAATACCTACAAGGTTTTTTCCATCAAAGTCTTGTAGAAAGCGTACATTGGCATCGCCTAGTACTCCATCTTCACCGGCATACCGTGCTTTCCAGTTAAACTGCTGGGCGTAAAGCTCAACAATCAAAGCGTCTTCGTTTTCTTCAACAGTCATGATGTCTGTCCAAGTATACAATCCATAAAGGATAAGTCCCGCCAATGCAATCACAGGAATGATGGTCCAAATGGCTTCTAATCGATCGTTATCGGCATAAAACAATGCTTTTTTCCCTTTTTCACCACGGTACTTATATGCAAAATAGTGCAGAAGAGCTTGGGTAATGGTTTGGACAAAGAAAATGATGGCAAATGAAATCCACATCAGATTGTCATATTCCATCCCGTGCTCGGATGAAGCTCCAGGTAAAAGCACGTCGCCCCACTTCCAAAAAGAAAAAATGGTAATCCCAAAGATGAAAATCAAAAAAGCAAACATCAACTGCCCATTCCAACGGTTGTCATCGTCGTCGGCTATTTGGGTGTTCTTCTTTTTAGGTTGAGACAATTCAAATATCTTGGTAATTTGCCAGATGGCAATTGCAATCAACGCTAAAACCGTAAGTGTCAATAAAATCGTCATTTATCTTAACATTAATTATTAATAGTGAAAGCGTTCACTCTCTCCCATGAATGGATCTCCCGCAGCATGAAGTGGCGCTTTTGAAATTTCTTTAAATACAATAAATATAAACAGGCCTAGAAAGAATAAAAAGCCTCCTATCTCAGCTAAACCAATAAACCATTGGTCTCCTACTGCCGAGGGCATGATCATGTTGAATACATCTATATAGTGTCCCAGTAAGATTACAATACCTGCCATCACAATAAAATAATTGATACGCTTGTAATCACTATTCATTAAAATCAACAACGGAAAAATAAAGTTCATAACCAACATACCAAAAAACGGTAGGTTATAGTCCTCGATTCTAGTGATGAAGTAAGTGACTTCCTCTGGAATATTGGAATACCATATGAGCATGAATTGTGAAAACCATAAATAGGTCCAAAAAACACTAATTCCAAACATGAATTTTCCTAGATCATGTATATGGCTGTCATTGACTTTTTCCAGATAGCCTTTGGATTTAAGATAAATGGTGATTAAGGCGATAGCAGTAACGCCGGAAACAAACATACTGGCAAAAACATACCATCCAAATAAGGTACTGAACCAATGGGGATCGATAGACATGACCCAATCCCATGACATCATGGATTCGGTAACGATGAAAAAGACCAAAAACCCTGCTGAGATTCTAAAATTCTTTTTGTGATTTGAAATATCATTTGCTTGGTCTTGCGCCAAGGAAAATTTTCTTGAAAAATAACGATAAGTCGCCCAGCCGCCAATGTAAATCAGCGCACGGAATAAAAATCCAGGGACATTTAGGAATCCAACTTTCCCTCGAATAAGTTTGTCGTGGGCCACCACCTCTGGGTCCATCCAGATAAACAAGTGATTGAGATGCATACCAGAAAGAACAAGTATTACAAAAACAATCAACGCACCGGGTAAAAGATAGCCAGTAATTCCTTCCATAACTCTATACAGAGCAGGAGACCATCCCGCCTGAGCAGCACGATTTATCGCGTAAAAAGCTAATGTTCCCAGGGCGATCATCATAAAAAAGAAGGCGGCTACATAGAGGGCTGCCCATGGTTTGTTTTGCAATTGGTGTAACAAATGTTCACCTTGGTGGTCTCCACCATGTTCGGCTCCTTGAGCGGAGGCTGATTCGTTATGTCCGGCTTCATGAAAATCTGAGATGTATTCTTTGTCGTGGTCGGTGTGAGTGTCCCCATGACCCTCTCCTTGACCTTCTCCGTGACTTTCACCATGATGCGCATCTGCAGTCATCATAGCGGCTTCTTCCACGTTATCGGGAGCGGTTAAAAATCCATAGGTCAAACCTAAAAACCCAACAACCATCAAGGAGATGGAAAAGGTTTTTAATTTATTTGTAAAATAATACATACCGTCGTTAAATAAATTATTTACCAATTAGGTTTTGTCTCAAATCCATTACATGCTGAGCAATTTGCCATCTTTCGGTAGCATTTACTTGTCCTGCGTGAGATCCCATTGCGTTTTTACCATACATAAGAACATGATAAATACTTCCTGGGGTGATATCTCGATCCGAATAACTGGGTACCCCCAAATATTTTTCTCTAGTCATCAATATACCTTGACCGTTACCCTTGTTTCCGTGACAAACAGCACAATAGATTCCGTATAATTCTTTTCCTTGTTTACCATTTTCAGAGCTAATTTCAATGGGGGATTTTAAATCAGCTTTCGCTGCTTCGTAACCTTCATTATTATCCGGATAATCATAAGGAACCCAACCTCTATTTATAGAACCCTCTACAGGAAGTTGTGCTTCGATACCATTTGCAAAAGCCTCGGAATCTGCATAGGTTTCATATCCTACAGGTTCGTACATATTGGGAAAATATTGATAGTTGGGCTTTGAGGGGTCAAAACAAGAATGTAAACTCAAAAGCACTACCATTAGCAGCCAAAAAAAAGTAGTTCTATTCATCATCTTCTTTTTTTTCAACGTTTTTAATATCAATAGCGCCAGTTTTTTTCAAAAGGGACTTGAGTTCTTTTTCGTCGTTGTGCAATTCAATTTCAACTAAAAACTTGTCATCGGTGGTTAAAGGATTTGGGTTTTCCGCTTGTTTAAAAGGCCAAAGCTTACTTCTTAAATAAAAAGTAATCACCATGAGGTGGGCTGCAAAAAATACTGTCATTTCAAACATAATGGGAACAAAAGCTGGCATGTTTTCCAAATATGAGAAACTAGGTTTCCCTCCGATGTTTTGAGGCCAATCTTCAATCATAATATAATTCATCATTAAGATTGAGACTAAAAAACCAATACATCCGTATATAAAGGCCATAATGGAAATACGAGTTTCGTCCAGACCTAGGGCTTTGTCCAAACCGTGAATAGGAAAAGGTGTATAAACCTCTTCTATATGATGCTTTTTCTCACGAATCAATTTTACTGCAGAAAGCAGTACGTCGTCGTCATCGTATAAAGCGTGTATTACTTGGTTGCTATTCATTTGCCGTCTCTTAATTTTTTATAATTCTCTCCAGAAGATTTGAGTATGGTTTTTACTTCCGCCTGAGCAATCACAGGGAACGTTCGAGAATAAAGTAAAAAGAGTACAAAGAAAAATCCAATGGTTCCTATAAATATTCCTACATCCACAAAAGTGGGAGAAAACATTGTCCACGATGAAGGTAGATAATCTCTGTGTAGGGAAGTAACAATAATAACAAATCGCTCAAACCACATTCCAATATTCACCACTATTGAAATGATGAAGGAGAATACAATACTGGTTCTCAACTTTTTGAACCACATAAACTGTGGAGAAAAAACATTACAGGTCATCATGGACCAATAAGCCCACCAGTAGGGACCTGTCGCTCTATTAAGGAAAGCATACTGCTCGTATTCCACACCAGAGTACCAAGCTATAAATAATTCGGTAATGTAGGCTACCCCTACAATAGAACCAGTGATCATAATGACAATATTCATAAGCTCTATATGTTGAACAGTAATGTAATCTTCAAGATTGGACACCTTTCTCATAATAATCAAAAGAGTATTTACCATGGCAAATCCTGAAAAGACAGCACCCGCAACAAAATATGGCGGAAATATGGTGGTATGCCAACCTGGGATTACAGAGGTGGCAAAATCAAAAGATACAATGGTGTGAACAGAAAGCACTAGCGGAGTAGCTAATCCTGCTAATACCAATGAAACCTCCTCAAAACGCTGCCAGTCTTTAGCCCTCCCCGACCATCCAAAGCTCAACAAGCTATAAATTTTCTTTTGGAAAGGTTTAATGGCAC